>JBCCSO010000699.1:0-3262 GCA_039199965.1 Chloroflexota bacterium
GCGTATGCAGGCCAAGATAATGGCAAAAAGAACATACACACTCGTTAAAAGGAAAAATATCTGGTAAGGGGTTAGAAAGTGAACAAATACGGCGACAGGTACAAGTACGGTGAGAAGAGACACTCCAAGGCTAATTGTCCATGTCGCCCACATGAGTGTCTTTGTCAGTTCTTTGGGATAAAGCTGATGCACAAAGTGGTAAAAAACAGGCACCCCAAGATAAAATGTCAGAAAGTTTATGCGGATAATCGTGGGCCAATGGAGAGCTGGAAACAGCTCCATTAAAAAGTTAGAGCCGGTTACAAGAATCCGCACAGCCATCAGCACACAGAAAAAGCCAAATGTTAAAGCGGAGTCATTTTCTCTCTTTCGGGTTGTATAAAGACCAAAATGATAGAAACCCATGATGAGCGCTGCACCGGCCAAAGAAAATTCAAGCACCAGATCAACTTCTCGCAGACGAACAATGCTGGCAGCATCACCAAACTCAATGCTTTGCGTAATTCCCGGATTGCGGAAAGCGTAATTGCCAACGTGCACAATCAAATCAATCGTGTCCGACTGTGGACGTACGTAGCCTAAACGGGGACCAAAACCCGGCACATACTCATCGGGATTGGGGCCTAAACTTCCCGCGTATGTCACCCGCTCTTGATTAGCATACATTTCAAAAACGGTGTCAATAACACCGACTTTTACGGCCATCATAGGGGAGCGTGGGGGCAGCTTAATTTGAAGATGATAGGTTCCGATTCCGTTAGCCTGTAAATTTGCTTCCTCATCAGCAATCCAAGGGCTAGGAACCATCAAGCGCGCATCTGGCCCATCAGGTCGGCCGTTTATCTCTTCGGCCGTCATCAGCTCACCCCAATAGAAATGCCATTCACCATCTAAAGAAACCGGACCATTTTTCTCAAAATCCCACTCAGAAAGGTCCATACGTCCATCAACTACCATAGGCTCAATAACAGCAGATACTTCTGCTAAGGAGAGCCCCCCACCGTTAGAAATGCTAATCCACAGCAGACCTGCAATAAACAGCAAGCCCACCACAAAGATAATGAGTGGGAGGCGTGACAGTCCAAATATTTCGACACGGTTTTGCATGTCTACATGGTATCAATTAACCAAATCAACCCGTGTAGTAGATATGCCCCATGCTTCAAAAATTGCGTAGGAATTAGGTTGCACTTTTGACCTCAGCCACTATAATTCAAACGCGTGTTTGAATTGTTCAAACCAACACCTATTTATGACTGAACGCAAAAAATCTCGTCAAGAAGAAGTGTATGCGGCCGCGGCCCGCTTGTTTGCAATGCGCGGCTATCACGCCACACGCATGCAGGACATTGCAGATGAATTGGGGATGCTAAAAGGCAGCCTTTACTACTACTTTGATTCAAAAGAAGACTTGATTGTCAAAATCACCAGCGGCCGAATAGAAGAGTTGTTGAAGGCGATTCAAGCTATCGTTGACACCGGCTATTCGCCCACACAAAAACTCACACTAGCGATTGATGAGCATCTGCGCTTTTTCCAAGAGCACGTGCACATCTACACCATTTTTGTGCGGGAGCATTTGTCTGACATCAACGATGGGACAGCCAACACGGCCGATATTTTAAATAAACAGTATCAAGATTTGTTCCGCCAAATCTTGCAAGAAGGCATTGAGGCCGGTGAATTTTCGGCCGAGACAGACACACAAATTGTCATGCGAGCCATTTTAGGCATGTGTAACTACACGTGGTCATGGTATGACCCAGACGGCCGGGTACCAGTCCGTGAACTGGCTCGCATGTTTACAGAATTAATTTTGAAAGGAATTAGTGACTAGTGGATGGTAGATGGTAGGTAGTCGTTAGTGTCACTAACCACCATCCACTACCCACTCACCGAAGGTAAAACATGAATTTCGATTTAACTGATGAGCAGCGTGAATTCCAACATGTGGTTCAAAACTTTATGCAAAATGAGGTGGCCCCTACCGCCCACCACACCGATGTAACTGGCGAATTCAACTGGACGGCCGTGCGTAAGATGGCTGACCTTGGCTTAAAAGGATTAGAAATTGCAGAAGAATACGGTGGCGCAGATATGGACACCGTGAGCGCCACCATCGCCACAGAAGAACTGGCACGCGCCTGTGGCTCAACCTCACTAGCGATTTCAGCCCACAACTGTTTGGGAATGGGACCGATCCGTGACTTTGGCACCGAAGAACAAAAAGAAAAATGGCTTCCGCTCTTAGCCTCTAAAGAGGGGCGTTTAGGCTGTCTAACCCTGACTGAGCCGGGCGCAGGATCAGACCTACGCAACATCAAAACGAAAGCTGATCTGGTTGGCGATGAGTGGGTGATTAATGGATCAAAGATGTGGGCCACCAATGCTGGCATCGCTGAAACGATGATCGTTCTCAGCCGCACAGACGGAGACTCTGGCTCACAAGCACTCAGCCATATTTTGGTTCCAACCGATACGCCGGGTGTCACCATCGATCCACCTGAAAAAAAGATGGGGCTCAACGGCTCACCCACCCATTTAGTTACGTTTGAGGATGTGCGGGTCCCGGCCGAAAATCTGATTGGCGAGCGGGGCAAAGGACTTACCCAAACGCTAGCTACCCTAACCAAAGGACGCATTTCAATTGGCTCACTGGCGCTAGGACTGGCTCAATCTGCTTACGATCATTCGATCAAGTACGCCAAAGAGCGGGAAACAATGGGCAAACCGATCGGGCAGCATCAGGCAGTAGCATTTATGCTGGCGGATATGGCCACGTACATCGAAGGGACACGCCACATGATCTACTGGTCAGCGTGGCTCAAAGATCAGGGTCGGCCGTACGCCAAAGAAGCCAGCATGGCTAAACTGATGGCAACAGAAACGGCCGAAAAAGTGGCGTACAACGCCATTCAAATCCACGGTGGCTTTGGCTATTCTCGCGAGTTTCCAGTTGAGCGCATTTATCGGGATCAGCGGCTTATGTCAATTGGTGAAGGCACCAGCGAGATTTTGAGAATGGTCATTGGCCGACATTTGATGTCGGCTTAAGCCCAACTGGTTGGGCCATTGGCCAACATTTAGTGTTTAGCCAGCGTTGTCAGCCATGAACAATTGCACGTTGTCCGTTCCACATTGTCCGTTTCGGCAAAGCGGTTTGAAATGACGACAATTCAATCGCTAAGCGGAATGTTTCGCCTAGCGAGCGACTTTTATCATGACAATATTCCTGCCGATAATGGGCAACAAACAATGGACA
>JBCCSO010000700.1:0-3261 GCA_039199965.1 Chloroflexota bacterium
ACTCATCATCGACACCGCTAATCAAGTCGGCAACTGCCCGCGCAGTAATCCTGTAACAGCGAATGGTGCTTACCAGCCATTTGTGGGTGGTTTTATGATTTGGCATATGGGGCACGATGGCCAGTATACGATTGGCGTATTTTCCGATGACGGCCGTGTGCTCGATTTGTCCCGTGAGTATTATGACGGTAGCGAGATCTCTTGGTCAGAATCTCCACCAACGGGGCTGTATCAACCGGTTCGTGGATTTGGAAATGTGTGGGTGAACTCAGATACGATTCGCAGTGAGCTAAGCTGGGCGGTTGCGGAAGAACAATCGTATGCGGCAACGGTACAGCAAATGGATGTGCGGCTTGATACAACAACGTACATAGGGGACACCTATGTAGCACTCCCTAGTGGTCGCGTCCTGCGCTATACAGCCCTAAATAGCTCAAATCCCGGCCGGTGGAGCTGGGTAGACTAGGGCAGCTTTTAGCTTGGTGTTTAGCTTCGGAGAACACCGTTCAAAACCTAACGGCCAACAGCTAACGGCTAAAACCCACACTAACCCACCACAAAATTTTCAAAATGCTCGCAGCGCAGCAGTTTTCCTTTTGCATCCAGCTCCACAGCAATTAGATCAATTTGCCAGTCCGCATCATCATCTTCCTGCTCGCCCAGCCATGTGAGGGCGGTTTGCATGAGCTTTTGCGCTTTGCGCGGCGTAATTGACTCTTCGGGTGATCCGGCCGAACGGCCGCGCCGGGTTTTGACTTCAACAAATGAAATCACACCGCCCTGTTCCGCAATGATGTCAATCTCTCCGATCTGACAGTGCCAATTCTGATCCAAAATCTTATAGCCGTGAGCCTGAAGATGTGTGATGGCAACCTTTTCTCCCCAAGCACCCAATTTTTTCCTCGCGTTCGTCATCGTCCTTAAATTATCTGCTTTTTTGAATTAAGCAATAAAAAAGGAAAAGGCCGATACTACGTTGGGATAGTATCGACCTTTCGGAAGGAGAAATATTGCTTCTAAAAGCTTTCTAAGTTGGAATACGCGATCCCTGTTTTGACAGCTTGATCGCTTTTAACTTTTCAATACGCGATTGCAATTCGCTCTCACGTTGGTAGAAGATCGCGTCATACAACCCCCATGCGATGCTAAGCGCGAGCGCTCCACCCAGCCAGCGGTAGGTTGGTGATACCGCAACCGCAGCCAGCAAAATGCCTAAAATTGAAAGGCTCCGCCACGTCACATGGACGATATCAGCCAAGTTCAAATTTTGAGTGAATCGCCAAACTAAACTGTGCACCGTGTTGAGACGATCAACTGAGAAGTTGCCTAGCAGTCGTGCGCCAATGAAGAAGACAATCACGAGAGAAATGCCGCGCAGGACTACAATCTGAAACTCACTCGCGGTAGGTGATAGTGTCAGCAGTGTAAACGCACCAACCATTCCGATTATAGGGAGAGTTGGAACGAAACTGCTCCAGAATCCCAGTGATTGTTGAGGCGGATCTTGCTCGTAGATCATCAGGCCAGAGAGTGGAATGAGAAGCAGTTGGTCAATCTGCATGCCATTATTCTGCAGCATGACCAACCGGCCGATTTCGTAACCTACCTTGACCGTGAGCGTAATGACGGCGGCTATTAGCGCAATGCATCCGTACAAAAACAGGTTGTATTCAAAACCTAAAGCTGGTTTGGTAATTAGGGTTACCGTAGCCCACGCTAAGATCGTTGATAGAATCAGTGAAATGTGAACATATAGTTCAGTTCCGTTGATTCTTCCTACAAAAACCTGTTTTTTTAGCATCTGATTTCTCCAGATTTCCTAGACTTGAGAGGAAGACTAGGAAACAAAAAAGGCTAGCGCCCGCAAACACTTCTGCTGCGAACGCTAGCCTATCGGTCAACTTATCGGATTAGATCTTTTGATTAATCTGCTAGATGCTGTGAGTGTGCCACAGAGTTATGATTGGTCGAAATTGATCTAATCTTTTGTTTATCACGCATATGATGAAGGGCAGTCTTCAGACGCTGGATTTTTAGAAACTCTTGTTGAGAAAGCGCGGTGCATCCACTAGTCAGCTTCTGTGTGGATAACTTTTGTGTAGAGGGTCACCGTTTTTTTGATGGTTTGAGCAATATCATATTTGCTTGCTTGAGTGATAGCCGCCCTTCCTAAATTGGCCCGCAGTTCGGCCGAATTTGCTAGCTTTAAAACCCCATCTACCCAAGCATCACGGCCATCAGCTTTGATGGCGCTGTCACCCACGCACTCTACCATCGCCCCTTCTGCCAGCACGACGCCGGGCAAACCGGCCGCCATCCCCTCGATTATCGCCAGTGGGTGAACTTCTGAAACCGACATGGTGACCTGAAAGTCGGCTCGAGCTAGCAGTTGTGGGATATCGCTGCGCGCGGCCCAACCGTGTAGATCGATTTGGTCAGCCATACCGGCCGCCTCAATCTGTTGCTGGCTTTGCGCCCGCAGCGGTCCATCGCCTACCAGCTTAAATTGGACGTTTGTAGACCGCTGGCAAACGGCTATCATCCCCTTAATCAAGTTTGGAATCTCCTTTTCGGGCGAGAGTCGGCCGACAAAAATACCCATCTTTTTCGAATGCTTTGACGTTTGATGAGTAGGCTTAAAACTTGACAGGTCGATGCCGTTATGAATGACTTCAATAGGTGCGGTAACGCCGAATTCTTGCATGACATCAGCCACGTGCTCAGAAGGTGCAATGACGGCCGCACATTCACCCGTATTGTTGGGCCAAACGCGTCTAATCGCTTTGTCAGCTGCCCATTTGCGCACGGCCGGAATTGGAATAGGGAGATAGTTTTCAGTGTACAGGTTGTAGCGGGTGTGATTGGTGTAGACAACAGGGGGCGTAACGCGGCCGGGGAGCATTTCTGGCCCCAGAAACAGGTGGTGGCAATGGATCACATCCATCTGGTTGAGCTGCTGGATCGCGCGTGAGGGAAAGTTTGGTCGCCAGTGGTAGCCGGTTTTACCCAAAGGAATACCACCCAGTCGCACAATGCACTCGTCGTCCTGAGATGATTGGGGACCGAAGCTAAAGATCGTGACATGGTGGCCTAACCGTTCCAATTGCTCACGGTAAAGCTCGATCATGCGCACCACCCCATTGACCACAGGGTGATAGCATGAGGTGACCATTCCGATTTTTAGCATGTTAGTGTGTTAGCCGGATCAGCTTGATCAGCTATGGAAGCTGAAATGCTGAAAGCGAAGCGTGCTGAAATGCT
>JBCCSO010000701.1:0-3257 GCA_039199965.1 Chloroflexota bacterium
ATCTGGAAGGAGTTTGGCCCGCTGTTAGAAGAGCTTTTGGGCAGGCAGATACCTGTCACGTACGAAACTTGGCGGCCGGGGGATCAGCCGATTTATGTGAGTGACATTAGTAAAGCCAAAGCGGATTTTGGCTGGGAACCAAGAGTTTCGGTCCCAGAGGGAATTAAAAGATTGTCCGACTGGATTCAGAAAAACGAGTCGCTTTTCAAGCATCTTTAACCTGAGGAAATGATGGGGTGATGAGATGATTCAACTTTCATTTCATCAACTCTCATTTTATCAACTTCTATTCAACCTACATGCAGAGCTCCGCAATAATTTGCTTATAAACCTCAACCGACTGTTCCAATTCATCAATCGGGACGTGCTCCTGAATCGTGTGTGCCACGCTGATGCTACCAGGGCCAAGCACTACCATTTGAGGAATGGCGTTTTGTAAGTAAATGCCGTCTGTTCCATATGAGACAGTTTCAGGCTCCTTTCCATTTAGGGCATTGACGGCCGCTTGCACCAGCGGTGAGTCTGTGGAAACGTGCAGCGGTGGTAAAAAGCGATGGCTAACTTCAAGATCATACTTTTGGGCCGAATCTACGATTTTTTCAATTAACTCCTCATTGTTAGCACCCGGCATTGTGCGGAATCCAACCTTACAAACCGCTTTGGGAGCGGTGACGTTACCGGCCGTATCGAAGTCAGTCATGGTCATGTTAAAACCATTTGTTGGTGGATCAAAATTATCATCTTGATATTGCTTGTCCTGCAGCGATAAGTCCCGCAGATCAGCCATTTCTGCCATAAATCTGGCTAAAGCGAAGTTGGCTGATACACCTTTGTCTGTACTTGAGTGAGCTGCAATACCATGCGATGCCACACTCGCACCGGCACCACCCTTGTGTGCATAAACTGGGATCATCTCTGTGGGCTCGGCAATAATGCCGTATTGGACTCTGTCGTTCTTTAGCATCTCTGAGTGCTCAACGACGTACTTGGCCCCAAAAAGTCCAATTTCTTCATCGGCTGTTATCAAGATATAGAGCGGTTTTTTAAGCTGATCTGGGTCAATTTGACTGGCTGCTATAATGGTGGCGGCTAGCGGCCCTTTCATGTCGCAAGAGCCACGGCCGTAAAGCTTGCCATCTTTTATTTCTGGGTCGAATGCTGGCCAGTCAATTTCTTGACCGGGTACCGTATCTGAATGGGAGCAAAAGGCTAAGCCATTTGTACCGCTGCCTAATTTTCCAATCAGATTAACTTTTAACTCCCCATTGCTGTCGGTATATTCTAATCGTTCAATTTCACATCCGATAGATTTTAAAACAGACTGCAGATGGTCAGAAACGGGAGCATTCGAGTTTGCACTTACAGAACGAATGCGAATAAGTTCTTGGGTTAAATCGACAACGTTGGGTAACATATTTTGATCCTCTTTTTAGCTTCAAATTGACATGACTATGAGGATAGCTTATCTCATGATTTACGCATCTTATTTTTCGAAACCCTGATTAAATTATTTCTGTAGACCGCTTTGTGATGAAGTATTGAAGTGTGAGGGGGGCATCCTGTCAAGTGCAGCCTCATCCGCCTATGTCGCCACTGTTGTATTAGAAATAAAAGCTGAAGTTCAAGGTAAGCTAATCGTAGCTGATGAGTCTGGCTTTCTTACCAAAGATCAGGCTGAGAGCTGTAATAAAGCTTTAGATTTGATGATGAAGCACCGATATGCGGCCGCAAAATCTTGGCTAGAAGCACTGTTAAACCATAAATGATGAGGATCAGCCTAAACCCGTCTAAATACTAGCTAAAACCGTTTTAGCCTGCATAACACACCTGTTATACTCCGCAAACCTATGCAAAAACTTCGCCTGTCAAGCAAGCTTGGCAAGCAAAAACACTAAATTTCTGGAGTGACCATGACGGTGATACAAGACACTTCGAGCAAAATTGTTTCGAATGTTGAAAGAGTGATTGTTGGCAAGAGGGAATCTGTTGAACTAACGGTGCTGGGGCTTTTGTGTCAAGGGCACGTACTAATTGAAGACGTTCCCGGCGTGGGTAAAACAGTGCTTGCCCGGTCATTGGCAAAATCTGTGGGATGTGACTTCCGGCGGATACAATTTACTCCGGATATGCTTCCAACGGACGTAACTGGCGTGTCGGTTTTTAATCAAAAATCTTTAGAGTTTGAATTCCGGCCGGGGCCGATTTTTGCGCAGATCGTTCTGACTGACGAGATCAACCGCGCGACCCCAAAAACCCAGTCTGCACTGCTCGAAGCGATGGAAGAGCGGCAAGTTACCGTGGAAGGAACTACTCATCCACTCACACCACCTTTTATGGTGATTGCCACGCAGAACCCGATTGAATATGAAGGGACGTTCCCTCTGCCAGAGGCTCAGCTTGACCGCTTCATGCTTCGTATTCGCTTGGGTTACCCGGATCGCGAGCAAGAGCTGGCGGTTTTGGAGCGCCAGGCCAAAGAGCACCCTGTAAACTCTTTGCAGCAGGTTGTTTCTTTGGAAGAGCTGCAGAAAGTGCAGAAAGCGATAAAAGAAATTCACATCAATGAAGATGTGCGAGGATACATTGTTGATCTTGTTCGGGCTACCCGTGTCAATAATGATGTTTACTTGGGGTCAAGCTCTCGCGGGGCGATTGCGCTATTCCGTCTCTGTCAAGCTTGGGCAGGCATGAACGGCCGCGACTACGTCACCCCTGATGACGTCAAGAAATTGGCTGTTCCCGCTCTTGGACACCGGATTATCGTTGGTCCAGCGGCCCGCATCCGTGACGTTTCTCCCGATGATGTGATTTCTCGGGTAATGAAAAACGTAGCGGTTCCAGTCTAATTTAATGTCAAGACTTAATCGTCGTAACGCGATCATTTTATTGATGGCAGCTTCGCTGTTTGGTGGGCTGTGGACGGGTTGGCCGTTTTTCTACACTTTCACCTATATGCTGGCATTCATTTTGCTGGTTTCTTTTGGCTGGGCATGGTCCTCATTACGTTACACTGATTTTTCAAGATCTACTCGAACGCGGCGTACACAGGTCGGCCGCCCGTTAGAGGAGCGCTTTCGCATCGCGAACACATCGTGGCTGCCAAAGCTGCCGCTAGAGGTTCTAGATTATTCTGACGTGCCCGCCCATCAGGCGAGCCACGTAGTGAGCGGCCTCTGGGGAAATCAAGCAACACAGTGGCGGGTGCAAACAATATGCCGGCGACGCGGCCGGTATCAGCTAGGGCCCATGATGCTGCG
>JBCCSO010000702.1:0-3257 GCA_039199965.1 Chloroflexota bacterium
AAATCCTCCTTCCTTAGCGATTTACGATTTCAAACAGATCATCATTTTGACCGCCTACATTGACGTGATTCCGTTTTAGTGGACATGGGAATAAATCAGATTCAACCAACTATGGAACTGGAGAAACATTCATGTCAAAGAAACGCAAACAGTACACAAAAGAATTCAAACTGGAAGCCTTAGAAAAATGGGAGTCCAGCGACAAATCGGCCGCTGACGTTGAGAGCGAGCTGGGCCTGGGCAAAGGTCAGCTTTACAGATGGAAAAGCGCCCTCAAAAAACAGGCTGAAAAAGCTGAAAGTAGCGTTACAGAAGCGGCCGAAACGGTCAAAGAAGCGGTTGCCAGCACGGCCACCGCAGCAGCCGATGCAGTGAAAGAAACCGCAAACGCGGCCACAGCAGAAAACAAACAGTCGGAAGCAGATGCGATTAAAGCCGCCCTAGGTGATCTAAAAGCCCGAGTAGAAGAAATTAAGGCAAAATCACCCAAGTTTTCTCCATCTGACTACTCTCCTGAAAAACTCTTAAACTGGATCAAAGAAAATCTGGCCAACTTTAACCTACCAATCATCGATGAGCTTCGGGAAAAGTTGTCGCAAGCAACGGCCGAAGACTTCCGCAACCCTGAAACTTGGAAAGAAATTTGGGCCATTGTCAGCCACCACCTACAGCAAGAAGCCAGCAACGCTATGGCCAAAGCAGATGAGATGGTTCAGCCAGCCATCAGCAAAGCCAAAGAGCAGTTGGACGGTGTCCCAACTTTAGGTGAAGCTCGGCAGCAGCTTGAAGAAATTGATGTAGTTAAAAATGCCAAAGCCTTTGTAGAAGGGCTCCCCGGCGTCAAAGAGGGGACAGAGATCGTCAACCAGCTTCCCGGAGCCGCCACATTAAACTCCTTGGGCAAAGCGGTCGAAAGCACTGCTCCAAAGGATTTTCTCGATTCAAAAACGTGGGAAGGCTTCTGGACCGTCGTCAATGACTCGTTACAAAAAGAAATGACAAAGTTCAGGGGGGACGATTCTGAGGAAGAAATTATTGTTGTAAAAGGTGATTAAACGTAAGATGATGAGATGATGGCTCGTGTAAACCTAGACCTGCCGTCATCTCATCATCTTTATTTGCTTACATATTCACAGAGCTGCCTAAAATCCTTCGGCGTCATTTCAAGCCCGCTGTCACGTCTCTTACGCTCGGCAAGCCAGATTTGGCCCTGTTCTCCTACCAGTAATTTTCCCGGAATAGAATCTGACACTGTGGGCGGCCGCATAACGGGCAAATTACGTGAACCTCTGCCGCTATCCTCGATCGTTTCGTACATAGAAATCTCTTCCCAATCTGCCAGCACACTCAAGCCCCGCTGCTTGCGCGGCTGCATGTAGCTATAAACAACCAACTCTTTCGCATTTGATGACAAGAGCATGGCCATGCAGTACCAGCCTCTAGGAATTTGCCGTTCTCGGCCAGACTTCACGAAACGCCCCATGCGAAAATTCCAGTGGATCACTTGCCAATTAGGCTGATCAGAGAGTTCTATTTGAACATCTTCTTCAAATGAATGGGCCAGCGTACCCGCATTTGGATCGAAGTCTAACTTATGTCCGCTCGGAAAAAATCGTTTCAGAAGCGGGTCTATTACCCACAATAAAAAGGCGGATGCAAAGATCGAAAAAACCCCAGCAATCAAAATGTAATCAGATGATTGTCCACCAAGGATACTTGGTAAAAATCGGTAAAATAGGCGATACCCAACCACGATAAAAACAAGCAGAAAAATAGGCACAATAATGCTGATTGTTCGATGATCTTGATTTAAATAAAACTCTTTTTTCTCCATGACTGGATTTTACATTCAAGCTAAAAAGGAGCAACGCTTACTCACCTTCTGGCATTGGCATAGGGCAGGTTAATGGAAATGCGGCCGGAAAGAGTCGATCGCGGATGCGGGCAGCCAAATCAAATAAAATGTAGATACGTTCATTACGGGTGCGTAATTGATCAGACTGCTTTGGATAGGGTGAATCAGGCACGGCCGGGACAACAATTTCACAGTTTGGGCATATTTCAGGTTTCGCTCGCGCCATATTTTCGGCCGCGCGCCAAAGCTGCATATCGTGGGCCACCAAGATAGCTCGATCTTTGCCAAACTGCTGCATGCGCTCAAGAGAACATACTGCGATATCGGATGAATGCAGATCAACCGCATCGTCATGAAAGTCAATACGGCGCAAAGTCACATCGTCTACTGAGCAACTTCGTTCAGATTGATGGCATTGCGCAACCCATACTCCCTCTTGTGCAAAAATAGTCATCACGTGTGGATACTGCTCTAAAACAAACTTGAGATTTGCACGATTAGCATCTCCCGGAGCCATAGATCCATCTGGAAAACGCTCAAACCCAAATCCCATAATAATAGCGGTGTCGGCCGCTGTAGGATCACCGTGTGGCACCGCTCTAAGGAGCTCAACAGGCAGATAAAGCAACGTGATTAAGGGAATTATGCCCATCAGCCCAAGTTGAACCGCAAGCTGACAAACTCGCAGAGCAGCAGGACTTACCTCAGATTGTTGACAAACTCCTCCCTTCCCGGAAAGTTTTTTGGGTGCAATCATGCTGTTTTTAGTAGCTTCTCTAGTGAGGGAATGTGTGACTGGTTATTTGAGTCTACCACCTGCCCGCACATCTCCATCCCCCCATTGGTCCGGTTTATGGTCATTCGATAATTCAAGTTCGCGACGTATATTGATCTATTCTTGAGTGATGTGAACTGCAGAGATTACTCCAACCCAAAAAAATTAGCTCGATTTAAAATAAATTTAAGGTTTCACGACCTCTATTTAAACTGATCTTTCCTTATTTAAGCTGAAATTCAAGTTAAGTTGTCCGCAAACCCATATGCTGATTGATGTGTAGCGCAGTTCTTGGTGCATAGTCACATGTTTGACCCACCATCAATGATACAAAGTAGCGTCTTATTTCCTACAGAGTCTGCCTCAGACGACATTTTGTTTACTGCCTTTGATCATTCATACCATTTAACAGAGGACAATTTATGAGGAACACAAATCAGGTAGTTCGCATCGCAGTTATATTAAGTATTTCAATGATCGGGTTTACGGCCGTGCTATTGAGCATAAATCCACACCGACTTTCGGCCGCACAGAAGGAACCTACTAACACCATCAGCGTCACCACCACGGACGATGAGCTAAACAGCGACGGAGACTGCTCGCTGCGCGAGGCGGTGCAGGCTGCCA
>JBCCSO010000703.1:0-3245 GCA_039199965.1 Chloroflexota bacterium
CACCGTTTGATCTGCCGTCTAACTTTGCGGAGCTGAGCAACTACTCGACCATCGTGCTGGCCAATGTTAACGCCAAATATCTGTCTCCGCGCAAAATGGAGGCCTTGGCGACCTACACCCGCGATCTAGGCGGTGGCTTGGTTGCTGTTGGCGGTCCGGAGGCCTACGGCATGGGAGGCTGGTTCCGCACTCCGATTGAGGCCGCACTGCCGGTCAAAATGCAAATCGAAGATGAAGAGCGCTTCCCAGCCGTGAGCATGGTCATCGTCATTGACCGCTCTGGGTCGATGGGGATTCAAGAGGGAAGTTTGACGAAGATTCAGTTGGCTGCAGAAGGAGCGGTGCGGGTGGTTGAACTGCTCAACGACTTCGACGATATCACGGTCATTCCGGTGGATACCGCTCCCAATAATCCGATTGGCCCGCTGTCCGCCTCTGATCGCGGCCGGGCCATCCAACAAATTAGGCGGATTGGAGCTGGTGGGGGCGGAATCTTTGTCTTCTCTGGCCTAGAAGCGGCTCAGCAAGCGCTGGCTGGCAGCACCAATCAGGTGCGTCACATTATTTTGCTGGCTGACGGCAGCGATTCCGAAGAGAAAGGGGGCGTGCCTGAACTCATCGATGAAATGGTTGCTGACGGAATTACGTTGACAACCGTGAGTATCGGCAACGGGTCAGATATGGCGTGGCTGCAGCAAATGGCTGAACGCGGACAGGGGCGCTTCCACTTCACAGATAGAGCTGCTAATTTGCCGCAGATCTTTACCCAAGAGACTACAACTATTCAGCGGACCTATCTGGTCGAGGAAGATTTTTTCCCCCAGCTGGCGCGTCAAAGTCCGATCTTGAGCGGTATTCGCCAAACACCAGCCCTGTCTGGGTATGTGGGGACCAGCGCCAAAAATACGGCCCAAGTGGTGCTTGAAACCCATCTGAACGACCCGCTTTTAGCCACGTGGCAGTATGGATTAGGCCGTTCGGCCGCATGGACGTCTGACGCGACCGGCCGCTGGGGCACCCGCTGGGTGGCGTGGGAAGGCTTCCCGGTTTTCTGGGCGCAGACGGTGCGTTGGACAATCAGCGAGAGCCGGAACAGTACGATTGAAACGGTGGTTGATTTTAGTGGGGAAGAAGCGCTGCTGACGGTCGATGCCCGTACGCCGGGTGGAGACTATCTCAACGGGTTAGAGATGGAGGGGAGCGTAGTATCCCCATCAGGTGAATCAATTGAGGTGCAGCTCCAGCAGATCGCACCCGGCCGGTATGAAACCAACTTTGTGCCAGATGAAGAAGGGGCCTATTTCTTGCGTGTAGCGGGTGGTGATGCGGAAACAGATACAGCGATTGGGCAAACCGGTGGCTGGGTACTTGGCTATTCGCCCGAGTACCAGCGATTCGATTCTGACCCGCAGCTGCTTGAATCGTTGGCACAGCTAACCGGCGGCCGTGATTTAGGCCAAGTGACCGAAGCGGTGTTTGAGCACAATCTGCCTAGTGAAGCCACAACCCGGCCGATCTGGCCGTTCTTGCTTCTGCTAGCTGTCATCTTGCTGCCGATTGACGTTGCGGTCCGACGTGTAGTGATTTCTCAGCGGGACATGCAGCGTTTGCGTGCGGCGACTTTGGGCCGCTTCGGCCGTCAAGAAACGGTGGCGGCTCCCCGGACAGAAGGGATGTCTAGCTTGTTGCGAGCCAAGGAGCGGGCGACAGATAAGCAGGCTCAGGATGCGGGGCTGGCCGGTCGCTTGAAGAACTTACGGGAGGCGCAGACTGGTCGTACAGCTGAACCCAAGCCGATTGAACAGTCGTCAATCACAAATATTGAGCGGCCCGAACCACCTGTTAAAGACGAGCCAAAGAACAAACCCGGGCCAGAATCTTCACTGGCAGCAAAGCTGCTTAAGAAAAAGCGCGAGCAGGGCAAAGAGTAAGAAGCAGTACACCTAAGTGCTTGGATAATGAGCCTCACTCCATCAGACTCTATCAAAATTTATTTGATTAGAGTTGCTCCATGACAAAAACATTTTGGCTTAGTGTGCTGGCAGGGTTCAAAGGATTGCTATCTGTAACAATTGCCATCTATTTTTTCCTAATTCCATTTGGCATTTTAATTTATGACCTGAGTGATCCTGCTTTAAAAGACGGCGGTATGCCACGTTTTACTTATCGTTGGCATAAAAATTTGTCACCGAAATTTGAGGCTTGGGCGATTGAGCGAGTGGAAAATAAGGCGGCCGAAAGCCTAAACATGTACGACATTTCTGGCACTGAGTGGCCTGTTTTTAGCTCTGTTTACTTTTTGTGGGCAACGGAAGAATTGCAAAAAGCATGGGAAGAAGACCCCGGCCTATCGGAAGAAAGCCCTGTCAAGTATTCTGCTGGTGCGATTGAAGCTGCGGTCACTTTGATCTCAGACCCCAATCATGCCAGCTGGGTGGAACGGCACTGGGGAGATGACTACTTGTACCAAGAGAACATCTTTTACCGCATGCTGCTCATCAGCGGGCTGTTGAGCTACCAGAACCTGACTCAAAACAATCAGCATGAACCGCTGTTGCGAAGCCAAATTGATACACTTTCTCAGGAGTTAGAATCTTCTCCTTACGGTTTGTTAGATGATTATCCGGGTGAGTGCTATCCAATTGATATTCTGCCAGCTATTGCTGTTATTAAGCGGTCTGAAAATCTGTTTGAATATGATCATTCTGGATTTGTGGAGAGCTCACTGCGCGGTTTTTCAGGCACTCGACTGGATCAACAAATTCAACTTCCTGCATACATCGCAGATTCAAAAACCGGTGTAGGGTACGGGCCAGCACGCGGTGTTGGGATGTCTTACATGCTTATTTGGGCACCTGAAGTTTGGCCAAGCGTGGCTGAATCTTGGTATTCGAGATACGAAACACATTTTTGGTCACAAAATAGGTGGGTTGCAGGTGTACGAGAATATGCTGAAATTTCAAACCGCAGTGACTGGGCCTTTGAGATCGATGCAGGGCCGATTGTAGGGGGGTATGGAACGGCCGCTAGTGCTTTTGGGATTGGTGCTGCAAAGGCGAACGGCCGAATTGATCACGCTTATCCGCTTAGCTTGGAGGCACTGGTTTTTACATGGCCACTACTCAACGGAACGCTGTTAACTACACGGCCGCTGGCTAATTTGTCAGATGCCCCGTTTATTGGTGAAACGGCTTTGCTCTTTACGTTTACCAGACAAACGCACACAGACGAAATCGTATTGCCCC
>JBCCSO010000704.1:0-3232 GCA_039199965.1 Chloroflexota bacterium
AAAAACTATCATGATGTCACCGTTGCCGCATTAATCGGCCTGATGATTGGCAGCTTGCGCAAGATTTGGCCATGGAAAGAGGAGCTCGACTGGCTGCGTGATGCGGCCGGAGAATTTGTTATCCGCGACGGACACAAAGTGGTCACGAGAGAAAGCAACTTTCTACCAACTCTTGCAGATAATGGTCTGCCTGAAATTTCATTTGCGATTGTGCTCGCACTCGTTGCATTTGGTCTAGTCATCACTATGGAACGCTTAGCCAACAACGATCATTAGTTTTTAAGGCGATTTGCAAATTTAAATCATCCGTTTTGGAGGCTCTAAAATCGCCCCACAGCCATTTTCAAAATTCTTTTTTCGGATAATTATTTTTTGAAAATGGCCTAAATTCCAAAAATAGCAGTATGAGACAAAACAAGAGGATTAAAGCAGTAATTTTTGACCTCGACGATACCCTTATCGACTGGTCAGGTTTTTCGATCAGCTATCGAGAGCTAGTGGAGCCAGCATACGGCCGGATTTATGCTCACTTGGGCAACAAAGGTTTCAAGCTTCCTGATCTAAGCGCATTTGGTCAGATGGCGATGGAAAGTGTCATCCACGAGTGGCAGGAAGCTAAGAAAACATTTGCCGGGGCCAACTTTGGTGATGCCCTTCAGGCAACCTTGAAGAAATGTGGTATCGATTCCGAACAAGTTGATCTAATCGAGCTCATGAAAGTCTATGAATGGGGAGCCGCTCCCGGTGTCGAACCGTATCCAGACACCCACGATGTGCTGACCCATATCAAAAACAGCGGCTATAAAATTGGTCTAATCACCAACGCTTTTAACCCGATGTGGATGCGCGATCCAGAGCTTGAAGCATATGACCTAATCAAATATTTTGATGCTCGCATCACGTCAGGAGATACCCGCTTCATGAAGCCCCATCCGGCAATTTACTGGCGCATGATGGGTCTACTGGACCTCATGCCTGAAGATTGCATATTTGTAGGTGATCGGCCGGCCCATGACATTCAGGGGGCGCACAATGTCGGCATGTTGGGTATCATGATGGACCCGCCCCATTTAGATCGGGGATTTGAGGGGACCAACCCAGACTATGTCGTGACAACGTTAACTGAAATTCTTCCAATTTTGGAGGAACTCGACTAGATTTGCGGTGCAGGATCACAAGCAGATCTAATTAAATTAAATTATGAGTGAAGAAAAACTTGATAGAAGAGCGGCAAGAGCCGCGCGTAAAGCCCAAAAACAGCTTGAGAATGCTGCTCGCAGTCTCAACAAACGCATGATTCGTTTCAGCCAAGACGAACGCTTTGCGGCACGGCTAGCAGAAGCGCTCCCCATCTACTGGGATGGCTACTACACGCTGGAAACGGCCGATGAAATGGACATGTCAGAATCACTTCGTTTCTTTGACTGGTTCTTTTATGACTACAAACCCGAAAGCGAAGACACTACCATCTTTGAAACGTGGGTGGCTGAGCACCGGGATGATTTAGACGAGCGTGAGCAATCTGTAGTAGACGGTTGGATTAATATGCCAGCTCCATCAGCGTACATCTTCAATGATTTTGACGCGATCAATGCTCGATTCCAGCTCACTGAATATTTCTCTGGCGAAGATGTCATGGCCAAATCACCGGCCGGATTCGGCAACTCAAAGAAAGGAGATTTGATCTTGGTTCGGCTACTGCCCGTTGGTGAAGAGCTTTTGTTCAGCACGGTGGGGGCATTCATTCCGTCTGACGAAATCGATGGGCTAAAAGAAAAAATGGATACAGCGCGTGAAGCTGATGCAGATGGAGATTTCAATGCATTTATGCAGCGAAATAGCCACCTTATCGTGCACCATGCTCTTCAAAAGTCTGTAGATGAGGGTCGCTTTGCCGTCACGCGCCTTGACCCTACCCGCGTAGACAAAGCAGTTAAGCGGGCTGGAAAGAATATGGCTAAAAAGTTCAAAAAACGGATCAAACGCAAGTAGTCAAACGTAACAAATCTTTAAAACAAAAAAGCCATCGGTTTTTGTACCGATGGCTTTTTTGTTTTAGGTGGGCGATACAAGACTCGAACTTGTGACCTCTACGATGTCAACGTAGCGCTCTAACCAACTGAGCTAACCGCCCTAAACTGTTAGCGGATGAGAATTATAATCAGCGGCCGATTGGAAATCAAGCGGTGTTTACCAAATTGACAATCGAACAATTTGTCTTGAGCAACAAGAAAATTTGATTTTCATTTTGACCAGTTTGAGGGCACAAAAAGCACTCATGATGAAGGCTTTCTTGGCAAATTCATTAAAAAGTAGCGGTCTACAAGCACCTAGTGATATGGTATGGGATGTCACCGATGAATTGATCTGGTCAAAAATTTTATTCAATCTTTTGGCTTTTGGTGGCGAAACACAATTCAGGCAGGCTGAGCACATTTTAGGATACCCAAGTTTGCCAAAATGCATACCGAACTACATGAAAAAAATCGCCTGTATAAGCCTAGTTTTTATGATTCAGCTCTTGCTGGCCTTCTATTCACCAGCCAACAGCCAGCCAGCAAGTTTTACGTTAATCGATAATTTTGATAGCTATCTCAACGGCAGTATAAACGGCCAAGGTAACGGTGACTGGGTCGGGAATAATCCGGGAGCCACAGATGGGGCGTTGGTTAGCGACAATCCCCCGGCCGTATTTTCCGGCAAAACATTTCTGGCAAACCCAGAAAGTGTTGAATTTAGAGGCAACGCCTATCGCAAACTGGGAAACAGCGGTCTTTTAACAAATAATTCGGCCACCTACTACTTCCAACTTTTACTCACAGATTTATCTCAGACTAACATCAGCTTAGGCTTTAGCGATGACTCGTCTCCCAATATCTTTTCATCGTCTACACAAAACCTATTTCAAGCAGAAATCAACTTTCAGAGCGATGGTGCTCGCGTTCGAAACGGAACATCGCTGGAAAAAATCCAAAACTTTACTCCACAGGCCAATCAGCTCATCCATATCTGGTTCTTGATTGACCATGCTGACGACAAGTATGAGCTTTACTTTGCTACAGACGCCAATCCTGTTCCAGCTTTTTCGAATAACGACTCTGTTTATGACCTAAAAGATCGGCAAAGCGCTGGCACACTCACTACGTTTGTTGTGCAAAGCCAAGGCACAACTAGCGGCGATGTCTACTTAGACGAGCTGCACGCTGATGCAGGCAGCAGCAATCTCACTTTC
>JBCCSO010000705.1:0-3220 GCA_039199965.1 Chloroflexota bacterium
GGCTTGTAAATCAGACATCCTTGTCTGTTAAAACCTTACAGATAGAGATGTTTTGTTACAAATTTGATTTTTGGGTAAGTCCTATAGATTTGGCTTAGGCGATTCACGAGAATAAAATTTGTAACAAAACATCTCTATCTGTAAAGTTTTAACAGACAAGGATGCCTAATTTACAAGCCAATTGTGTAAGTCCTAATCTATTTTCAACACACCCAGAATGCAAAAGAGCAACACAAGATCTACTTAATCTGAATTTAAGGCTGTGGTGTCGATGTAGGCGGAAAACCAGTTGGGTCAGCTTCGGTCGTTGGCGAGGTCCGCGTTGGCAAAGCTTCAGTTGGTTCCGGCTGGGGCGCGCTGGCAGTGGGACGCTCTGGTAGCGGTTCCAGAGTCGCTGTAGCGGGTGCAGGAACGGGTGTCGGTGGTACAGGCGTTGAGGTAGGTGCCGGGTTGTTTGAACCTGATCCAGAATTATTTGCGCCTCCGCTAGACTGAGGCTGCGGTGTGGGTGTAACTGTCGGTGGTAGGGGAGTTGCCGTGGGTGGGGGGGGCAAATATCGGGCTAGAACCTGTTGAGCCACAATGCGCCCGGCCGGGTCCGCATTCAGCTCACGATAAAACTGGAGCGTCTCGGCTCCCAAAATCACCCTAGTAGGAATATCCGTATTTTCACTAGACGTATTGGTGGCATCAAGTGCAATGCGTCGGCCTGGTTCAAGCTGCGACGACAAGCCAGCACCGCTAAGCCAGCCACAATTGCCCGTATAACAGGATACAATAACCGGCTGGTTGGCACCTGCATAATTGATTCCCATAACCCCATTTAAAATTTCCATGTTTAGCCCCACAGCCGGTAGGACAATTTTAATCGGGTTAATTTGAGAGTTAACCACGAGTAGAGAACCCTGCTCAATTTCAAACGACTGCTCGGCCAAGTTTTCAGAAAATGCAAGCACAGAGCCGGGAAGCGCATAGACCTCATCAATCGGTTCATTTTCAATGACAACGTCTGAAAAAACGATACGTGCCAAATTGGATGAGACCACAAAATCCTCTAAAAATAGAAGATCAGATGAATTTTCTGCAGCCTTTAGCAGTTGTGCAACGGGTAAAACGGGCGTTTCAGTCGGTGTAGACGTGGGAGGCACAGGAGTTGGTGTTTCCGTTTGTGTGGCGGTCGTAGTTGGTGTAGGTTCATCTGTAGCTGTGGGTGTAGGGGTTGGAGTGTTGGTTGGTGGCACAACCACAACGCTTGTATTGCATAATTCCGGGTTGGGCAATTCACAGTCATCACCACTGCCAGATTGACCATCATTACCGGGGCCATCCGGCCCTAGAGCCACCATAGCATCGTCTTGAGAATCCACATCACTTCGATTTCTCACAAAAAATGATCCTATGAAGAGTAAAATGACCAGCCCAAACAAAGCCACGGCCGTTGGTATTAAAAATCTACTCAAATTTTCAAGAAAGAGCATGCGGCTTTGTTGGCTGTCCCAAACAGAACTGCCATCTTGTAAATCTCTATCAGCTGTCAAGTCCAGTGTTTTAATCGGCCGGGTGACATCAAGATTTTCTTTGTTGATGGTGGGAATTTGGCGGGTCACTTCTTCAGAAATGGGAGGGACGGGCGGCATGATTGGAGCCCCCGGAAGCGCATCAACTTTAAAGGACTGCATCGTATCGGCCGAGGAAAAGAGCACATACCCACTATCGTCTTCTCCAAACACATTAGCACCCAACTGGAGCGCGGGCGCTACAATCGTCTCCAGAGCACTTGCTCCTACTGTCTCTTTTTCAGGCAGGTCCATGTCCCCCAATTTGGAATCACCATCTGCGCTGGGCCCTGCCTCAGTTTCATCACCTTCATCCGGTTGAGTATAAGTGGTTTCAGATAGTCCATCTTCCAACTTCTCGTCCAGGTAGTCTTTCAAACTCAAGCCATTTGAGATCAACGTTGCCATCGGGTCTCCAGCAAATGGTTGATCAGGGGTAGAAAACTCCACAAGGGGTGTTTCTACTGACTCGCTTTTAGTATCAGGCGGCTTTAGCAGTACCTCTGGCTCTTCATCCTCCTGATCTTGGTTTTCTTGATCTTCGTCTATGTTTGACAATCCAGTTAAATCAACAAAACGCGCAGAATCAAGCGGTTCGTCTTCATCCTCAACACCCAGAAGCGCCTCATTCAGGGTAAAAAAGTCTATAAAACTGTTGTCTTTTGCATGAATCAATGCGTGAGTGGACGACATATCAGAATCGTAGCTTTTGGCCCAATTTGATAATTCAACCGGAATAGAGTGTGATTGATGTTTGGCTGAAATCTGCTCAAAAAAACGAACGAATTCTGTATCATGCGTTTGAATCAGATCGCCAAGCTCTTGCTGGCAAACAAGTACCGACATTTTCTTATCGAGTTGATTCTGCACAATTTGAGCAAGAGAGAAGGTGTCGGTCACCACTCCGTCACCCAACCAAAAACCTGTTGCTTCGACGGACGTTGTTTTAATGATTTGTCGCGTTGTCAATCCCTTGTAGGTTAGAATGGACCCGGGACCAATTTTAAGCGTATAGAGCTGACCATCATTTACAATCGCTGCAGCCAAGCTGCAAGGGGCTCCGTCCCGTTTTTCTCTAAAATCATGCACCGCTTGGGCGGCCTGCACAACTCCGCCCAATATAATTTGCTGGATGGTGTCTTCCTGTCCCGTTTGTAGGCCGGTTAGAAAAGAGAATAAAGCCATCCGGGGAGTATCTCCAGAAGCAAAATCACCAGCTTTCTTTTCTGAAACGGCCGCAATGTAGAATTCCAAGCCCGTGCTTGTGGTTAAGTTGGCAGATACGGCGTGAGTGCGCTGCTTGTTTTTGCGACCAGTCTGAATGTATGTGGCAGTAGAGAGCTGGTTTGTCATGCTTTTTTTGTCAGGAGAAGCAAATATTGCGTCTTAAATCAGGGCGCTGTGAGGCATAGGTGCATACTTTCAATTTAATATTTACGTGCAAAGGCATTGGTAAGTTGATGAGGCGTGTATTGCAATTTAAAGATATAGCCCACATCAAGGTTAGATAAATCGTGTCTTCTCAAAATCACCGAATGCTGTAAGCACAAATTATAAGACGGAACCAGAGGCTACCTGTGAAGATGGCGAATAATTTTGGTTATGGATTGGTTGAGCGAGGTACAGAAACGGCTAGGGAAAGCTCTGCTTGAATTGAAGGATCA
>JBCCSO010000706.1:0-3220 GCA_039199965.1 Chloroflexota bacterium
CATAAAAATCGGTGTAATCATGGGCAGCACGTCCGATTGGGAAACCATGCGGCACGCGACCGAAGTACTAGACAATTTTAACGTTTCGTATGAGGCAAAAGTCGTGTCTGCCCATCGTACACCCAATTTAATGGTAGAGTATGCGGAACAAGCTGAAGAGCGCGGTCTAAAAGCCATCATCGCTGGGGCAGGCGGTGCGGCTCATTTGCCCGGTATGACGGCCGGGCACACACTGGTCCCTGTCATCGGTGTACCGGTGCAAAGTCGAGCGCTCAACGGCATGGATTCACTTTTATCAATCGTACAAATGCCGGCCGGTGTTCCGGTGGCAACGATGGCGATTGGCAAAGCTGGTGCCACAAACGCCGCCTTACTAGCTATTCAAATTTTGGGCAATGAAGACCCAGAACTACGCCAGAAATTGGCCAACTATCGGGCCGATCGTGCAGAGCAGGTAAAAGAGTCAAAGTTGCCACCAAACGAGTGAATTTGTATTCAATCCACTTTGTTATTCAGTTGGTCAGTAAAACCGATTCACTGACCAACTGATCACCGACACACTGAGAATGAATATTGTAGAAATCATCAGCGAAAAGCGTGACAAGCAGATGCTCACCACGGGTGAGATCGACTGGTTCATCAAAAAATACACGGCCGGAGACATTCCCGACTATCAAGCTTCGGCCCTGCTGATGGCCATCTACATTAACGGGATGAGTCGGCGAGAGACAATTGATCTGACGCTCGCTATGGTCGCATCGGGCGAAACGCTCAATCTACATGACACGCTTGATTTTGTCGTAGACAAACACTCTAGCGGTGGCGTAGGTGATAAAACCAGCT
This sequence comes from Chloroflexota bacterium, assembly GCA_039199965.1. Classification (GTDB taxonomy): domain Bacteria; phylum Chloroflexota; class Anaerolineae; order Promineifilales; family Promineifilaceae; genus WTJY01. The sequence continues at coordinate 844 of JBCCSO010000706.1, forward strand.
TAGTTGTGCTCCCGCTCGTGGCAGCCTGTGGTGTGCCCGTAGCAAAAATGTCCGGCCGTGGCTTAGGCTATTCTGGCGGCACACTCGACAAAATGGAAGCCATCAGCGGTTGGACCCCGAACCTTTCTATTAGCCAAATTAAAAAGCAGGTGACTGACATTGGTCTAGTTTTGGCTGGGCAAACCGCTAGCTTAGCCCCGGCCGATGGCAAGCTTTATGCGCTGCGCGATGTGACCGGCACCGTGGGCTGCATGCCGCTTATTGCCAGCTCGATTATGTCGAAAAAGCTGGCGGCCGGTAGCGATGCCATCGTACTAGACGTAAAAATCGGTTCTGGCGCATTTATTAAATCACTGGAAGATGGGCGCAAACTGGCTGAAATCATGGTCAACATTGGCAAGGATGCTGGTCGCAAAACGGTAGCCGTCCTATCTGATATGAATCAACCATTGGGGCATGCGTCCGGCAATGCGCTGGAAACGCTTGAAGCGATTTTGGCACTTAAAAATGATCCTGCAACACCGGCCGATTTCTGGGAACACTGTCTCAAAATCGGTAGCCATATGCTGGTTTTGGCTGACAAAGCCGATAGCTTAGAAGCGGCCGAAGACATGCTAAAACAAGCGCGTGATTCCGGTGTAGCTCTTGAAAAATTTAAACAGATGGTTGGTGCTCAAGGTGGAGATGTGTCTCAAATTGATGAACCAAGCAAGCTGCCCCAAGCCCCTGTTATTGCTGATGTTGTCGCAACTAAGTCCGGCTATATTCGCTCAATGAATACGGAACAGTTGGGATATGCGGTGGTTAACTTAGGTGGCGGCCGGGTTCAAAAAACAGACGTAATTGATCCAGCGGTTGGCTTCGTCATGCCAGTCCGCGTTGGAGACAGTATCAATGCTGGTGATTCTATCGCCACAGTTCACGCAAAAGATGAAGAAAGCTTTGAAGAGGCAAAACAGGCGATTTTAAGAAGCGTAAAAATCGGGGCAGAACCTGTAGAACCTCTCCCTTATTTTTACGGCGTGGTCAAGTAGAAGAGTACAAAGTGTAAAGTCAAAAGTTTGAAGTTTGAAGCACACAGTAGCTACCTACTTCAAACTTTATACTTCTTACGGAACAAAATGAGGATAGGAATTTTAGGAAGTGGACAACTAGGCCGTATGCTGGCACAAATTGCTAGACAGCATCATATTCAAACGGTGGTCTACTCGCCCGGGACCAACACGCCTGCAGGGCAGGTGGCTGATGTGGAAATTGCGGCCGCTTATGATGACCTTGACGCGATTCGAGAATTTGCCAAGCAGGTTGACGTTATCACCTACGAATTTGAAAATGTCCCGCTCATGTCGGCCATGGCGGCCGATGAGATCACGCCGGTCCATCCAAACCCACGCATTTTGGCAATTGCGCGTAACAGGGTGCGGGAAAAGAGCTATATGCAGGACATCGGCATTCCAGTGGCACCGTTTCACCCGGTCAACAGCTTTCAAGACCTTGAAATTGGGCTAAAAAATCTTGGTGTCCCCGCAGTGCTTAAAACGGCCGAAGAAGGGTACGACGGCAAAGGACAGGTCAAAATCAATGATCCGGCTGAGGCTGAGCAGGCTTGGCAAACGGTGGGTCAAAAGCCCTGCGTTTTGGAAGGATGGATCACCTTTGAACGGGAGATTTCTGTGCTAGGCGCCCGAGATCAGCACGGGGGCTTCACCAGCTATGGCCCGATCGAAAACGATCATGTGAACCACATTCTAGATGTATCCATGATTCCGGCTGAAGTAAGCAACTCCATCGCAGAAAAAGCGATTTTGTCCGTCCAAACGGTGATGGAGAAGCTCAACTTGGTCGGACTCATTTGCATTGAGTTTTTTGTCACCACAAATGGTAAATTGATCGCCAATGAGATTGCTCCCCGGCCGCACAACTCCGGCCATTTAACAATAGAGGGGCATGTTACCAGCCAGTTTGAGCAGCAAATGCGCACCATCATCGGCTGGCCAGTTGGGGATGCAAGCCCCATCCAACCAGCTTGTGGAATGGCAAACCTGCTGGGCAACATTTGGCCGGATGGTGACGATCCAGATTGGCAGGAAGCGGTAAAAGATGGCAGCGTCAAGCTCCATCATTATGGTAAAGCAGAGGCCCGCCCCGGCCGAAAAATGGGGCACTTGACAACGGTGGGAACCGACAGATTGGAAGTGAAGGCGAAGTTACTTGAGGCTAGAGCAAGGCTCTAAGACCTTTCAGGTTTTAAAAACCTGAAAGATCTAAATGGACCAAATGAACGATTGGTTTGAAGAAGACAAATTTCATGACGAATGCGGTATTTTTGCCGTGTATGCACCCAGCCGCGACGTCGGCCGGATGACTTTTTTTGGAC
>JBCCSO010000707.1:0-3220 GCA_039199965.1 Chloroflexota bacterium
ACAATTTTTAGATTTTGGTCATTTGCTGTTTTTAGGTTGATGAGGTTCATATCAGCCGAGCTACCTCCCAGAAATGGCTTTACGCTTGTTATTCTGGAGCCGGGTTCAAACTGTGGTATTGCGCTAAGATCCATATTTTTGCTGGTGTTTACTGGTGTTTAATTGATGTTTCTGATTTTATCGAGTTTTGAACGGTGAACGAGGGTTAGTCACAGGGCACTTTTTCGGTTTTGTCACTGACAATTTTCTACAGGGTCAGATAATCTGTAAGACTCAACACCGGTTTACAACTTTCAAATTTGTAGCCACGTATTTATTTGCAAACAATCACAAGGGAAAAAGGCGGTTTTCAAACGATCAAAAAGCATTTCTGAAGCTGCCCTAGAGAAACCAACTGGGATATTTGCACTATCGATTACTTCACCGCCGCCAGATAAGATCAGAGTGGAGCAGAAACCGCTAAGCAATGACAGTCACTTTGCTGAATTTTTTCTGTACAGCCTATCATTTTCTCTATTTTTAGTTAATCGGTTAGTCTCCCTGCTAACCCCATTAGCGAACTAGAAGGAGTTCCATGTCTACCGAAGAAAATAATGAAGAAAAAAGGCCGCGTTTCGGCCGGGTGTCTCAGGCTCAGCCTGAACAAATTGCCAGCTCAATGAATGCATCCAAAGCTGCTATGAGCGAAGCTGCGGACAGCATTCATGCGCTGCATGTTGAGGCGGATCGTGCGCGGGGCATTCTGGGCTTTGGTCGCAGAATCTTGGTGCCGGCCGATGAGATTCACGTGGTTGTGGGCAACGGGGTACACACCGCTCGCACGGCAACCCAGAGCAAGGTGTTTGGTCAGGCAGCCGGACAGCCGTCAATCTACTGGCTCAATCGGCTGACTCAGGTGATCAAACTCAAAACGATCAGTTTTACGGTGCCGCTAACTGGCCCGACTGGAAATGGGATTGAAGCACTGGATAGCAATAAAGTTAGCTTTAGGCTGTGGGCCCACGCGGTGGCGCAGCTTAATCCACAAAAAGCTGAAACGGCCGCCCGGCGTATCGGTCAAGATGCCAAAGGATTGGTCCGTACCATCACACAGGTTGCCATGTCTGAGCTGATTGAAGCGGCCGCCAAAATGGAGCTGACTGACATTATTGCCAACCGTCAGTCGCTGGCTCGTAACGCTTTTGACAAAGTCAATCAAGCAATGGATGAGTTAGGGTATGACCTGTCGGTTTTAACCGTCACGCAGCTTTCTGGTGATGCATACACCAAACTGGTTCATCAGGCTGAGTCGCGCGTTTCTAAAGAAACCACCATTGCGATCAACAAAGAGCAGCTAGTTGAGCAGGAAGATATTGAGCTGCGCACGCAGCGTGAAGCCCAAATTGAAGCGGAAACCCGCCAAAAGAAAGCGGCGATTGATGCCACTACAACAGAAAAATTGGTAGCAACCGAGCGCGCCAAGCAAAAAGCGATGCTCGAAAAAGTCTCGCTGGATCGTGAACTTGAGCAGGCAGAAGCCGCTAAGGCGGCCGGACTTGAGCGTAAAAGGGCTGAGTATGCGGCCGAAATTCGTGCGCTAGAACAAGAAAAAACTAACGAGCTCGCCATTGCAGAATCTGAAGCAGAAGCAGCAAGGATGGCTTTAGAGCAGGCGAAAAAGATTGAGCGCGACTCTGAATTGACTAAAGCTGAGGCAGGCCGGCTGCGTCAGAAAGAATTTGCAGCAGCAGAGCGCTCTAAGGAAGTTGCCCTGCTGAAAGAAAGTGAGGTTGCTGAAGCATATCGCTTGCAAGCAGAAGCAGAAGCTCAAGCATTGGCAATTAAAGTTGAGGCTGAAACAAATGCAGATTTGGCTAAAGCTGAAGTGGAAGCCAAAGCGACTGAGCAACGGGCACGTGCGGCTAAAATCCGAGCAGAAGCGACCCGTGCTGAGACAGCCGCCTCTGGTCTGGCTGAAGTTGAAGTTGACGATGCTCGCTTACAGGTTGCTGAGCGCCGGGTTGAAGTTAATCGGGCGGAAGGTTTGGCTACGGCCGAAATTGCTCGTGCAGAGGCTGAGCTTGAGGTTGAACGCGAGCGCAAAATGCGTGAGGTTGATATCAACGCCCAGAAAGAGCTCGCTGACCTATATCAAAAGGCACCTGCGCTGATGGAGCTTGAAAAGGCCCGCATGGCGTATGACCACGAGGTCAAAATTGCCGAGATTAACGCCAAAGCCTCACTGGCTGCGTTTGAAGCGATTGCCCCAGGCATCAAGGTGAATTTGATCGGTTCAGGTGGTCAAATGGGCGAAGTCTTAACCGGCATTATGTCACTATCAAAAGGGATTGTGGCGATAGGGGATGAAATTCCGGCCGTGGGCAATTTGCTCAACGGATCAAACGGTTCTCTAAATGGATTGCTGGGTAACAGCGGTGCTAGTTTACTGCCCAATTTGCAAACGCTCACCCCATCCATACAAGGGCTCGTGAAAGAAATGAATCCGCGCGTTTTCTCTAGCCTAACCCTGACTGATCTATTTGACCGTTTAGGGCCTGTTGTGGAAGGTCAGGAAGACCTCATTTCTGCGCTGGACAATGTGCGTCAAGATGCAAACTTTAGGGTAGTTGGTGATTTGCCGGTCAAGCCGCTCTTGGGGCTGTTGGGTATTGGCAATGGGAGCAGCAACGGGGTTGTTGAGGAAGATATTGCAATAAACTAACCTTTGCTGCGCCACTGTAATTTATCAAAGGCGATTCGATTTCGGATCGCCTTTTTGTTTTGGAGTAATTTTTTAAGAATGCGGTCAAATTTTTGATTAGAGGTACCATACGAAAAATCTCGAACTGAATTTTTGCTATGAATCAAACCTTGACCAATATTTTTAACTTTTTGAAATCGTCCATCATCGTTATTCTGATCACTTTTCTGATGGGTGAGGGGGTTCTCCGTCTGTGGTACAACAATTTTGCCAGTGAAGAGGCTCAGGCGCGGATGAGTTTGTACACGGCGATTGCGGACGAGGAGTTTAAGTACGCCCAACATCACTACCTAAACTATATCCCCCGGCCGAACTATCAAAAGGATTTGACATCAAATAATTCTCTGGGTTTTCGCGGTAGCGAAGAGATTGAAATGCCCAAGCCTGACGGCCGGTTTCGGGTTGTAGCAATTGGGGGATCGACCACATACACCATCAAGGTTTTGAACGACATTGAAGCCTATCCAGCTCAGCTTGAGC
>JBCCSO010000708.1:0-3201 GCA_039199965.1 Chloroflexota bacterium
AAATGTTCAAGCCCCACAGCCGCGTATCCTTGACGAGTACCCACATCCAGCAAGAAATTCGCCTCACCCACCACGGTACGGGCCTCTAGCCGCGAACGCTCATCATTTTCAATGGCTCGAATCTCTTCAAAGGCATTTTCACAGCAGTGACTGTCAATGCCCACGCACAGTCGCGCTCCGGCCGCCACCAAGTCAGTGACCTGCGGCAAACCATCTCCCAAATCGCGCTCAGTCGTGCGGCATAAGTTGACAAACGCTTTGGCTTCACCCAGAAGCTTGATTTCGTTTTGGCTCAGATGGGTGCAGTGAACCCCTACAAATCGCTCATTGATAATGCCGTGATTGGCCAGTAGCTGAATCGGGGTGACGCTGTGTTCGGCCAAACACTCATCTAGCTCGCGCCGCTGTTCACACACGTGCATGTGAAACGGCAGTTTGTGCTCGTCTGCGTAGCTGGCCAGCTCTTTGATTGCCTCAATCGGCATCGCTCGGACGCTGTGTGCGGCTACCCCCACGTTGACCAGCGGATTGTCTGCATAATCAGCGCGCAATTTCTCGACATCTTGCAGAATTAGATCGGTGTCGGGGTCGATAAAGCGAAGCTGTCCGGCCGAAGCTTCTTGCTGATACCCACCGCGCATGTAGCCGGTGCGAATCAGACAAATGCGAATTCCCACGTCCGTTGCTGCCCGAATAACCGCGTCTGCCAGCTCTGTCCGATTAGCATAGGGAACGCCACCGTTTTGGTGATGAACGTAGTGAAATTCACCAACTAACGTAACCCCGGACAAGGCCATCTCTGTGTAAGCCAGCTTGGCGATGGCGTACATGCTATCAGGGTCAAGCTTTTCAACCAGCTGGTACATCAGGCCGCGCCATGACCAGAATGAGCCTGCCTGTTGGGCCATACGTTGGGTTCGGCCGCGCATGGCGCGTTGAAAGGCGTGACTGTGGACAGAGGCAAGGCCGGGGATAGTGATGGTGTCTTCTGTGATTTTGATCATTGGGAACTGATCCTAATTCGGCCGTTTTGATAAACGCAAAAGCTGTTCGAGAGGGAATCAAGATATTGGTTCAAGATAAATGACAGCACCTCAATTTTGCGCAAACCTGTTTCACTTTCCAAACGAAGCAACAAAATGCCACGATGTTCTAAATTGTTCCGATACACTAACTCACCAAAATCTTTATCAAGCGTGATCACAATTCTGTTCTCTTCGACGGCCCAAGCCAAAATCGAATGATCTAACATGCGCAAATCAACGTCGCGTACAGCCACAACATCTTCGAAGTTATCTTTGAGCCATTGGGTTGCAACCACACCTAGGCTGACATCTATTAAAAATTTTGGTGCTTTTGCAGGCATTTTGATACCGTTTTTTAGTTTGGAACGGGGAAGACTTTGGTGTCTTCAACTAGATTTGCAGCATAAGTGAGTACCGCTTGAAAATCTTCAGGCTCTAGTTCCGGGTAGTCTATGAGCAACTCTTCCTGCGAGACTCCGGCCGCCAGCGCGCTCAAAATATGGGCAACACTAATGCGCATACCGCGGATGGTAGGCTTGCCTTGCAAAATATTTGGGTTAATCGTGATTCGTTTTGGTAAATTGCTCATGGGGAAGAGTATAGCATAAAGGTTGAGATAGCTGGGTCGAAATTTAGCTGCAAATGGCTCGCTGAAAGGCGTGCCTGTGGACGGAGGCTAGTCCGGGAATGGTGATGGTATCTTCTGTGATTTTGATCATGGTTTTTTACCAAATAATTCTAGGATTTGAGACATAAGCCTTTCGGCCGAGGGTGAAACCGCTCCAATAAACCGTCGTCGATAGACTATTAAATACTTTTTATAGACCTGTGATATGTCTTTTTGCGATGATGCATAAATCAGGTCCAAGAATTGCTTTCCTTCAGCATCGATTTTTTTGAAAGCTTCTAATCCCAAAGTTTCTTTTTGAGGTAGTCTAAAGGCTTTTTTCAAGAAGAGTTCCCGAAAGGAATTGAAAAATTTGTAAGCACCCCACGGCTGATTTCTGCGAGTGTATTTGATAAACCGACTTGCCCCGATGAAGACATCCAGCACCTCATGCTCTCGCTGTGGCTGGTTAAATTTGATGATGTGGCTGTTCTTGCAGAGTTGCGGCTCGGCCGCAGTGTAAAGGCACTTTGAACCCTGAAAAAGCTCCGGCTGATTTGAACTGACTATTCCTAAATCTAATTTTTGAAATACCGTCAGTCCGTCAAAGAAAAAGGAATATGCAGCCTCATCATCATGTTCGTATAAGACAAAGCAGCACGAAACTTCCAATATTTTGTTCAGGTGCGTTTTGATGTTTTTCGATGTGCGCCTTAGATCGCTTGAAACTAGGGTCAGGTCAAGATCCGAATACTGATCAAAGCTGGAAGTGTTGACTGAACCAAATGAATGAATAGCTGTTATCTCAGGTTCTTGACTAAAACCACCAACAATTTGATGAGTGAGGATATGCGCCCAGTTTGTCATCTGATTTTGAACTTTTTCTTTGGGTGGCATTTCGCAGCTAAAATGCATGATTATGGACAAAGGCGAGGCTGGGGATTGTGATGGTGTCTTCTGTGATTTTGATCATGAAGAATCCTCTTTGGTAGCGGCTAGGCATTCGCATTTAATCATCTTGGTTACGGCCGTTTTGGAAGCGAATGTCTCGCCTAGGGCATGTTTTCTGTGCGATAGAATTGAACATTTAGGTTTTGAAATGTCTTCAACGATCCGGGCGAGACATTGTGGCTTCGCCTGTCGATGCCTAGCCACTACGCACTACCGCCCCATTTGACATGTAATTTCAAGGGCCCGCGGAATGAGATGTTGCGGGTGTATTCCAGCTCTTGATCCGGCACCAAGCGTAGCGACGGCATGGCGGCCGTCATCTCCTCAAACAGAATTTTCATTTCGAGCCGTGCCAGCGGAGCCCCCACACAGTAGTGGATGCCGTAGCCTAACGCCAAATGCTCTTTCAGATTTTTGCGCCGCACATCAATATCATCCGGGTTGGGGAAAATGCTGGCGTCTCGATTGGCTGAGTTGAGCATCAGCAGCAAGTTTGATTCGGCCGGAATTTTGACCCCGCCGACTATGGTCTCCTTCACCGCCCATCGTCGCCACGTACAAACAGATGGATCGATGCGCATCATCTCTTCCACCGCGTTGGGGATCAGTTCTGGATGT
>JBCCSO010000709.1:0-3200 GCA_039199965.1 Chloroflexota bacterium
CCTCATCCATTAATTTCTTGATCCAATTCTTCCATATCAACCGCCATGAGATACCCTCTGGCTCTTTCAGTTAGAGGATATTTGTAAACAAGCTCCCAAAACTTTGGGCCGTGGTTCGCTTGCTCCAGATGGGCCAGCTCATGCACAATCACATAGTCCCGCACAAATTCTGGCATTTTGGCCAGCCTGTGGTTGAGCCTGATGGTGCGCTGGGTAGGGGAGCAGCTGCCGTACCGTTTGTTTTGGTTGGTTACATACTTGATTGATTCCCAGTGGAGGCGGCCGTTGAAGTATTTTTTGTTGAGCTGATAGGCCCGCTTTTGTAGTTCTTCATCGGTTTGGGGGGTAACAACCAGCTTAGCCTTGAGCCGTCTGCGCAGCTTTGCAATAACAGGCTCAAGTTCCTCATTGGTCATACGCATGGGGGCCCGCACGATCAGTACGCCATCCTTTATTTGGGCATTGACTGTTTTGCGGCGTTTGGCACTGCGAATAATTTTGATAGGCCACTCCCCCGCTGTTTCGACCTTGGCGTGTTCCGGCATACCCCTATTTTACATGGTGTGGCACTGAATCGCTTATGATATTAACGATATCGTTCGGGTCGACGGGAGTAGGTTGATGGCTCATTTGAGCGGCGCCGACCGGAAGGTAAAGCGAAGAAGTATCCGATCAAAACGAAAAAGTTTGATAGGACGAAAACGGTTGCGGTGACGATCAGCAACAGACTGGTTTCAGATAAATCTCTAGAAAAACCGCCGCGATATAGCATCTCGGTCGAAAGCAAGTCGCTTTCAAATAGCAGCCAGTTGGCCGCATACCATGAGGTGGTGCCAAGAATAATGAATAAGCAAATGCCGGAGATGATGGTTCCTGACCACTTTCTGCGGCCAAATTCTTCTATGTCGTTTCTGTGCACAAGCATAATTCCATTGATTGATGAATGTGATAGGTGGCAATACAAAATAAGTTGTGGTCCATCAGCTATGAACTGTAACTTACACAACAATAGTAATCGGGATCAACTGGTATTTAAGTCCTTTTTACGTCCAATTCACCCCGTTTTGAGGGGGTCTTCATGTCCTGACATCATAAAGGATGAGGCTAGGTAAAGATAGAAAAAGTGGTTGGGAATTGGTTAGAGCATGCAGGTAGAGGTTGCATGTTACTAAAGGAAATGCACCGTGAGGCTGTAGGGAGTGATGAGCTTATGGAGTTGGTGCCTGAATGCACCATCCTGCCACCCAAGCTTCACCACGATCTGTGGATGCATTACTCAAGGCAACCTTATAAAAGCGCATAGCCTGTGGAGTTTGGCTCCCGTCCCGTATAACATCTACATCCATGTGGGTGCTGATCTGGGCTTGAAAATTGTCTCCAATAATCAGATCATGGGCATCAAGGGTTGGCCCAGCCGAACTAAGCAGGACGACTTTGCCCAAATCCGCAGATGTACCGCACTGGGCTTGATCTGCACAGGTTTGATTGCATGACAAGATGCCAACGCCGCTTAGCGGCTGATCGGTCATAGTGCCAAGAATTGGGGTGATTGTAGGCTCTGGGGTTGATGTTAAGCTGCCAAGACAACCGGTCAGGATGATCAGCAAAAACGCGGTTAGCAAGAAAAGTAGGATTCTTGAAAAATGAATTTTAGGGGTGTTTGTCGAACTTGGCTGTGTGGTCATAAACAATGACAAATTTTCGAATAAGGCTAAAAATTTTCAACTGTGTATGCTCTTGCCAAGTTTACCATAAAAAATAAAAAGGCCGGCAAGCCACCAGATGGCTAACCGGCCGTGGGTAATCAAGTTACCCGAGTCGCCCTATTGAGATAGGTTAAAACAGCGACCCTCAGCTATTGCAAGATCGGGTAGTTTTTTACTACATCGAGTTCCGACCATGCTTTCCCGAAACCTAGAACGGTACCTGGTTGCAGAACAGCAATTGCAACCAAGACGATCGCATAAACGATATGCTCATCTAAAATCGGGTTAAATGGTGGTGGGAATGCTGATAGATAAATCAAGAACATTTGCAGCGCACCGGCATACCCCGCAATGCGCAGCCCAACCCCCAATAAAAGCGAAAGACCAATCAGCAACTGTCCACCGACGTGCAATACATCTACGATTGGATTCCCTGCTAATCCTTGAAAGAAGCCTGAAAAGGGGCCGTATGTTGCGAAATTCAAATAGCCGAATGTGGGTGAGCCACCCCCATTCAACCAGCCGGGACCTTCCCCGGTAAATCCAAATAAACTGTTCAATGCGCCGTACAGGAAAATAAGCCCCAGCACGATACGCAGTGTTACCCAAAAATTGTTGCCTTTCGTTTCCATATTAAATTTCTCCTTATTTGTAGCTAAGGGCGACATATTTGGCTTCAATCAAACAAATCGAAGCCAGAATGAGAGTAACTGTGCGCTGTTTCCATTTCGTTTCCAGTAGGTGTTATTCAGCCTCTTGACTTTGACACTGTGTCAACCGATAAGGTTGGTGAAACTTTGGAGGTATGAATCAAATGCAGGTCAATGTTGACGATGAATTTATCAATGGTGTTACGGGTGAGCGCTATGTGTTTAAGGCAACGGCCGCCTCTACCGGCGGAGCGTATGTAGCATTTGAAAACTTTGCCCCGGCCGGGCTTGTGGGGCCGCCCAGCCATCTGCACCCCAAACAAACTGAAACTTTCACCATGTTAGAGGGTCAGTTAACGCTGACAATGGAAGGCAAAACAGTTACGTTAGGCGCAGGAGAATCGGTGACGGTCCCAGTGGGTGTTGCCCATACGTTTGATAATTCACAAGGTGATGCTGTTTTGTTTCAGGTAAGGCTTGAGCCCGCCTTGGATAGCGAGCAATTGTTTGCAGGCATTATCAAAATAGCAAAAGACAGCGGCCGGACGACGCCCAGTTTGAGGCAGCTGGCTAGACTGATCTATGATCAAGAGTCAAGGTTTCAAATTGTGGATGTGCCTGCATGGGTACAGAATGGGCTCCTTGCGTTGCTGTCTAAAATTTGATCTGATGTGCGTATTTGGCTAAAAGAAATGAAAGTGGTGCCTTGTGCAGTATCTCTTCGCTACCCTGATTTTCAGATGAAGATAAAATCCCCTTCGGGAAATCTGCATCAACAAGCGTAAAAAGCGGTTTTTAGAAACGCTTTGGAAGCGGAAAAAAGATAATGTGCAGTAAAAAGAGG
>JBCCSO010000710.1:0-3199 GCA_039199965.1 Chloroflexota bacterium
CCATTTTGTAGGCCAAGAAGACCAAGTCTTCGGTCGCTAAATTCCCGGCCGCACCCGGCGCATACGGGCAGCCGCCCAAACCGGCGATGCTGCTATCGACTATGCGCACCCCGGCTGAAATCGCGGCCGAAGCATTGGCCAGTCCTAACGCCTGTGTGTCATGCAGATGGACCGCCATTTTGCTCATATCGAGCCGTTTACCCAACTGCTCCATCAGTCGGCCGACAGATACCGGATCTGCGTACCCAATCGTGTCTGACACAGCCAGCTCGTCGATCCCTTCCCGCCAAACTTCATCGGCAAACGCAATGGTCCGTTCTGGGTTGATGTGGCCCTCAAAGGGGCAGACCCATGCGGCTGACAAATAAACCCGAATACGCAACCCATCTTCATGAGCCCGTTTAGCCAGCTCACGATAAATGCTGAGCGCCTTGGGGATCGCCATCCCGGCATTTTGACGGCTAAACGTGTCAGACACGCTCAACCCAAACGCAATCGTTTTACAGCCTGACGCAATCGCCCGATCATAGCCGCGATGGTTAAAGACGAGCCCCATAAACCGAGCACCAGCCAAGTAACCATATTCATCCATGGCGGTTGCCATCATGTCATCGCTGTCCGCCATTTGCGGTACCGCGTCCGGCCGGACGTAGCTTGAAGTTTCGATGTAGCGCAAACCGGCATCAATCAGCCCATCCAACAGGATGCGTTTTTGATCTGTTTTGACGATAGTTTTTTCGTTTTGAAGCCCATCGCGCAAACCTACTTCGCAGATGGTAAGAAAGTCGTTCATTTTTTAGCCTGCCAGCATTTTAGTTTTTCATCTACTTTAACCACACACCTTAAGTGCGAGTTACAAACGTTTGCTTCGTGAATTTTCAATAGCCTCACTCAACTCACTCACCCACATAACTCTCTGTCTGGATGAAGTGTTGACTTTGTTGAATCTAATTGAGCGATACAAATTGTCGTCTTGTCTTCTACTGTTTACATGTAGGTGAAAATGCCAAACATCCTGAGAACCAGCTGGCTCATTGTGTTGCCATAGAGTGATTCCATCCAAACCCCACAGTGACTTCATAGTCATTGCGACCTCTTTGGCTAAGCAAATTACCTCTGAGAGCAACTCATTACTTATATCGTAGATGTTCTCAACATGCCTTTTTGGGATGATGAGCACTGATGGACCTGAATCTGGAAAGTGTTGCAGGGGCAAACAGGCAAAAACGTTTTCAGTTTCAACAATGACCTCTCTTTCAAATTCACTCTTTGAATTTATGATTCTGCAGAATGGACATTTATAGTTTTCTGGTTCGTGATTGTTCATTTTTGCTTTTTTACCTAGTTCCCCAAATCCGTCATATCGTCGCTGTCCGCCATCTGCGGAACCGCGTCCGACGGGACATAGCTCGATGTCTCGATGTAGCGCAGACCAGCATCTATCAACCCATCGAGCAAAATACGCTTTTGATCAGTTGTGACGATTGTTTTTTCGTTTTGCAGTCCATCTCGCAAACCTACTTCGTAGATGGTGAGAAAATCTTGCATGAGCTTAATTAGCTAATCAGCATTTCAGCCAATCAGCCTACCTGTTTGCAAACCAGACAGCATACAACTGAATCGTATCATGATAACGAGAACGCTTAGGTACAACTTTTAAATCAGCTAGTGGTAGCGCGCCTCCATCTTTTAGGGAAGCGATTAGACCATACGTGTCATCTATAAAGTCAATATCTACAATCTTTACTCTGTCTCCAACTTGGTAGGGGCTACTCGGTCGTTGCCATTCAGCGACTTTTACTTTGAGAGGGAATTTAACGGTGCTTAGAATGTGGTTTTTCCATGCAGCGTATTGTTCTTGTTCATTTCCAGCATCCCCAATAATTTTGTTCATCTCTTTCCCCTCTTCTCCCAAAAAGCTCCACTGAACTTTTATAGCCAACTCCCTTATAGTGGCTCTAACATCCTGTACAGTGTCACGCCGTTCAACTTTCTCCACACTGTCCCATTCGATATTATATTCAGCCCAGTTTAAACCTTGCTCCTCACACTCTTCAATGTATTTTATTGGCGTTTGCCTTAAAGTAATGCTGTCAAACGCAACCAAAATCATTTGGTTATCAACATCAACTTGCTTGATCCGCCCTTGCCAACCGCCCATATCAACTCCGAAATCCTCATCAATCTCCCCGTTGTTGAAGCGAACTGAGTCACCTACTGAAAAATCTGGTTTAGAACTCATTTTTCCTTCCAATATGTCTTCAATTTAACTTTAGCAGCGTTTGTATCTTGCAACTTGCTACCTGCAACTTCTTACGCCGTGGCGATATTAGCAGCGTCTTGCAACCCAAGTTCGGCCGTGCTGACCTCGCGCATTTCCACTTTGCGCACTTTGCCCGTTACTGTCATCGGGAACTCATCTACAAATTTGATGTAGCGCGGGACTTTAAAATGGGCGATTTTTCCTTTGCAGAAGTCGATGATCTCTTCAGGAACCGCCTGTTTCCCATCTTTCAGCTTGACCCACGCCATCACCTCTTCTCCATATTTCTTGTCAGGCACGCCTATGACTTGCACGTCGCTCACTTTGGGATGGCTGTATAAGAACTCTTCGATTTCGCGGGGATAGATATTTTCACCACCCCGAATTAGCATATCTTTGATCCGGCCGACGATGTTGACGTATCCATCTTCGTCCATCACAGCTTGGTCTCCCGTATGCATCCAACGGCCGCGATCGATCGATTCCCGGGTCCGCTCATCGTCGTTCCAGTAGCCCAGCATCACGCAGTAACCTCGCGTACACAATTCACCCATCTCACCAACCGGCACAACGCGCCCTTCAGGGTCAATAATTTTGACTTCGGTGTGCAGCATGACCTGCCCCACCGTGCTAACCCGTTTTTCAAGCGGCGCATCGGCTCGGGTCTGGAAGCTCACCGGACTGGTTTCGGTCATCCCATAAGCGATTTCAACCTCGTGCATATTCATCAGCTCGATCACATTTTTCATGACCTCAACCGGACACGGTGAGCCCGCCATTAGGCCGGTGCGCAAGCTTGAAAGATCGTAGTTATTGAAGTCAGGGTTTTCCAGCTCTGCGATAAACATGGTGGGGACCCCGTGCAAAGCGGTCGCTTTCTCCTCTTCCACCATCGCCAAAACGGTAACCGGGTCAAAGCCATCATTCGGGAAAAGG
>JBCCSO010000711.1:0-3196 GCA_039199965.1 Chloroflexota bacterium
CGCTCTAACTTGATAATCAACCTAACCGATACATACACAAATGATTCAGGTTCGGCCGAAGAATGGTATCTGACCGATTTTGACTTCTACGCGGGGAACTCCGGCGGACCAGTCACCCCATTTGTAGTCACAGTCAACGGGCCGGAAGATTACACGGTTAAAGCGATTGGGACATCTCGCGTTCCTTCAGAAGTCGGTGCACAAATGCATGACTTTACGGACAATGAAGCCAAGAAAATTACCATCGCACCAAATGAGACCATAGCCATTGGGTTCATCGATGCTTACCCTGATGGCACGCCCACCGACGGCGATGCAAAATCAATTATCGCTCGGACAGATGGTGGCAATGCTTCAGATGACATCTTCTATGCGGGGCACGGCAGCATGAATCTTTTGGTTACTTTCGAAGAAGGTCAAAAAGCTGTCTTTACGGATCAGACACCGTATATTGGTTTAAATTATGGACCAAGAAACTATGCTTTTTCGATCACGATGAGTGACATTGAACCGGCCGAACCAACCCCGACGCCAACAGCAACTGAAACATCAGTCCCAACGGCCACGAACACACCACCTCCGGACTCAACATCAACGCCAACCCCAACTGTGACAAACACCCCACTTCCGGGCTCAACCGCAACACCTACACCAATGCCAACAGGTACACCGGGCGCAACGGGTACGCCAATGCCCACAGAGACACCTGATCCAATAGGTGGTGGTGATGAGAAAATTTATCTTCCTCTTGTTACAAGATAGGTAAATCCAAACAGCGAGTTGAAAGCGGTGTCAATTTATGATTGGCGCCGCTTTTTGTTTTCCGCCTATAATCAAACCAACAATTTAAACGTATAGGAAACCAACTCCCTTGAATCACAATAATCCATACGCCAGTGCCTTAGTCGGCCTTGAAATCGCTGATCCGGTTCAAGCCTTTTTTAACTTTTGCAAAGAGCGAGAATCAATCCAGCAAAAGCGGGAAGCGGGCGAACCAGCTCCGTGGAGCATAGATCCAATCTTTCAAAAAGGGCGCTTCCTCAACGTTTTTCGTGAAGATGACAAGGGAACCAAATCGGTTATCCGCTTCGCAGAGCCGGTCAAAGGCTCATTACTCGATCTCATTCATGCGCTGTTTTTTGCCAGGTGGTGCAATCAGCACACAACCTTAGATGCGATCCAGCCTAATCTGCTCAAAAAAACGGTCGATCTGCGCTACAACCTTCTGCACGAAGTTCAACAGCCGTGGCAATCGGAAGTCTACCCGGTAGTGGCGGTGAGTTGGCGAGGCAAAAATTATGATCGACTGGAAGCGGCCGTCGATCTGTTCCCCCTCTGCATAGATTTTTTGGAGCAGTGCATTTATGGAGCCAATGGAGATGTCATAGTAGCCAACGATGCAATCAACGCTGAGTTCCAGATGAGCAACGACTTTCCAATTTTTATGGCGCTTGTCGATTTGGCCCTATTCCGGCCGGACATCATGAGCCCTGACAGCCCAGTTCCCACGGGCATTGGCGCAGCCCCCTATCTCGATTTGCTACAGGATTTTTTGGGCTGTGAAAGCCATCAGGCAGCGGCCGATAGAATGATTGAGCTTCAAACTACTTATTGGCCCGAAGCCAAACGGCCGTTTACCCCCATCGACATCGAATACCTATCATGCGAATGCCGTAAATACTACAGCTATGTTAATGGCACTAAAAAGTTTGAGGGAAAGAACCTATTTATTCCCAATAGTCGTTGAAAAAATCGAGCACCTATGATAACGTGTACACATAAGTACACAATTATTCTAAAAGGACCACATCATGACAATTCAAACGGTTGGCATCCGAGAATTTAGAGCTAAGTTGCATAAATACACAAAAGAGAACAATGAGCCCATTGCAATTACATCACATGGAGAGCCTATTGGGTACTTTATACCTGTGGGAAAGCAGCCTTCAGAAAGAGATTTCGAAGCGCTGATGAGGGCATCGGAGAAGATTTCTTCAATGCTTGCTGATTTAGATGTGGATATAGATGAGTTGGTTGAGGACTTCAAAAAGTCGCGAGCCACAGACCGGTAAAAACCTATGTCAAAATCTATTGTCCTAGATGCCAACATTCTCTTTCGTGCTGTTTTTGGCATAAAGATTCCCACGCTGCTAACCAAATATTAGTCCAACTCCAATTACTTCACACCAACTTATTGCTACGATGAACTCCGCAGACACGTTCCTAAAATTGCACGGTCCAAAAAACTGAACATGGATATTATAAGTGAACAGATTAAACAATTAGAGCAAATCATTATCGGTCTCGACGATGAAATCTACGTGGGCAAAAAAAGTGAGGCAAAACGACGGATTCAAGATCGAGACGTTCATGACTGGCCGATTGTGGCATGCGCACTGACGTTAAACTGCCCTATATGGACTGAAGATCAAGACTTTTTTGGTACTGGTATTCCAATTTGGAATAGTAGAAATATCGAAATTTTCCTCAGTGAATAAAGCATCTAGCAAGTTAATTTTAAAGTTCACCGTTCCAATCTTCGGCTAGTGAATTAATCGGAATCAATTGCTCAATCAAGATTGCCATCTCACTAGGTTCGTACTGCATCCCCTCTTTCATCCAGCGTTTAATCAGCATGTAGCCACCTCCACTCAGAAAATCAATAATGTAATCAAGCTGCGGATGGTTTTTGGGCGTTAAACCCTGCGTTTTGATAAATATTTGCAGCACCGCGGCCGCGTGCAGACGGAGTCTTGCAATCAGCCAATCCTTATTTTCAACCTGCATCACATAGCGGAGCATGCTTTCATGCTCTTTCCACAATTCAAACGACTTCGTAAATAGCTGTCGAATTCCTACTTTTTCCTGAAGCTCAAAACTCTTGTTCATCTCACCGATGATCGCTTCAAACACATCATCCACATAGCTAAACAACAGTTCTTCCTTGGTATCAAAATGAGAATAAAAAGCATGGCGAGAGAGGTCTGCTTGGGCAGCCAGCTCTTTGATTTGGATTCTTTCAAACTTTTTCTTCTCAAGAAGTTCCAGCAAAGCGGTCTGCAGAGCCAAGCGTGTTCGTCTCACTCGTGGGTCTAGTTTCTTTTCAGTCATTTTTTGTTTCCTGTCAGTTTGATGACATATCGGCCGATCTGTCGATTGACACAGCGCTCAGAAAAATAAAACATATGGCACAAAG
>JBCCSO010000712.1:0-3193 GCA_039199965.1 Chloroflexota bacterium
CTGCTGCTTGTTATGCTGTCGCTTTTTGGTGTGGGGGCTGGCCTGATGCTCGCCTCACTTCATCGGGCCGCGCTGTATGATGTTACTGAGCAAGATATGGGGACGGCGTCTGGCCTATACAGCATGATCCGCTTTATGGGTTCTGCACTTGGCGCCGCAGTAGGTGGAATACTGCTGCAAAATTACCTCAACCAGTTCAATAACGACCCGCTGCCAGCATTCCAAAACGTGTTTTTGTGGTTTACAGCTTTTGCAATCCTTGGTCTGTTGGTATCTGTGCTGATCCCTAATGATCAAACTGCATAATTTTTTGGCGGCCAACTTTTATGATTGAATGGTTGAAAATTGGAATCGGGGTTAAACGCTGGCTGGCCGCATTAACAATAGGAGCCCTTCTGTTTGGTATGGGCTTCACTCTAATTCTGCTGTGGCTTTTCAACCCGTCGGCCGCTCTTGACATCCTGTTTAACTTAGAACAACCATCATTTTTGGCGGCCGCCATTACTTCAATTGTTGCAGGGGGATTGTTGAGCTTGTTTGCAATCTCTAGGATTGTTGATGTGGTTACGGCCCCGTTTTCGGAAGACAAACGGGATTTAGCGTCCGCTATTTTGTATTACCAAGCTCGACATCGCGGACCGAAAATTGTCGCGATTGGGGGTGGAACAGGGCTCTCTAATTTACTTCGCGGGCTGACGCAGTATACCAACAATATTACGGCCATTGTCACGGTAGCCGATGATGGTGGTAGTAGCGGCCGTCTGCGCCGTGAGTTCGGCATGCTCCCACCGGGTGATTTTCGCAATAATATTGCGGCTCTGTCGCGAGACGAAGCATTGATGGCTCGGCTTTTACAGTATCGTTTTGGAGGTACAGGTAAAGAAAATAGCCTCAGCGGCCATGCTTTTGGTAATTTGCTTATCACGGCGCTTGTGGGGCTAACCGGCAGTTTTGAAGATGCCCTGCTCGCCACGCGCAAAGTGCTGTCTCTGCGCGGGCAGGTTTTCCCATCCACACTAACCCCTATTAATTTGGTTGCGGATGTTCAGATAGATGGAAAGCTCAGAAAAATTGAGGGTGAGTCAAAAATCGGTCACGCTAACGGAATTATTCGCGAGATTGAAATTATCCCACCGGATGCACGCGCATACCCAGACGCGATTCGGGCTATCTTGGCAGCTGATTTAGTGATTCTAGGGCCGGGTAGTTTGTTCACAAGCATTATTCCAAACCTGCTTGTGAAAGACATAGCCAAAGCGGTTGAGAGCGCTCCGGGCAAAGTGGTCTATGTATGTAATGTTGCTTCACAAGCAGGCGAAACGGAGAGTTACACGGTGTCTGACCACGTAACCCAACTTGGAAACTATCTTGACCTTGACCAGCTAAGCTGTGTGCTGGCAAATAGCAAAATTCATGATGGGGCTGATCAGCACGGTAATCTTCCTATCCGCCTAGATCATATCGATTCTCAATCAATCGAATTGGTTCAACGAGACCTTGTTGACGATGGAAAACCATGGCGGCACGACACCAAAAAATTGGCAGAGGCGCTGATTAAACTTTTGTGACAATTTCCTTGAAAGAAAGTGACAAAGGCCAGTCTGCCTTTGTTGTTATTTTTAGGTATAATTCGGCCAGAGCAGACAACCACTGAATCTCCCAGTTTAAAATCACTGTTATACCTAATTGGAGGCACCAAAATGGCAATTAAAATTGGCATTAATGGGTTTGGCCGTATCGGCCGCCAAGTTTACAAAGTAATCTACGAAAAATATTCAGACGTGCTTGACGTTGAAGCGATCAATGACCTTGCACCTGTGGCGACCAATGCTCACATGCTGAAGTATGACTCAACATACGGCCGCTTCCCCGGCGAGATCGAAGTGAAAGATGACGATCTCTACATTGATGGGAACCTGTTGAAAAGCTACGCGGTGCGCAACCCGGCCGAGCTGCCATGGGGCGAATTGGGCGTTGATATTGTTTTGGAGTGTACAGGCATTTTCCGCTCGCGCGATGCGGCCGCTGCTCACCTAGAAGCGGGGGCTAAGAAAGTCATCATTTCTGCCCCCGGTAAAGACGTTGACGGTACATTCTGCATGGGTGTTAATCATGAAGATTATGACTCAGCATCACAGCACGTGATCTCAAACGCAAGCTGTACCACCAACTGTTTGGCCCCTGTGGCAAAAGTTCTAAACGATACTTTTGGGATTGAGCACGGCATGATGTCAACCATTCATGCGGTGACCAACGGTCAAGCGATCTTGGACGTAGCGGGTAAAGACCTGCGTCGTGCTCGTACTGCGTTTGCAAACATCATCCCAACCACGACTGGTGCTGCTAAAGCAATCTCTTTGGTGATTCCAGATCTTGCTGGCAAACTAGACGGTATGGCGTTCCGCGTCCCCGTGGTTACTGGTTCTGTGGTTGACCTTGTGGTTAAGCTTGGTAAATCAGCAACGGCCGAAGAAGTAAACGCTGCCTTGAAAGCGGGTGCTGAGTCAGATGGATGGCTAGGTGAAGTGTTGGCGTACTCAGAAGAACCTCTGGTTTCATCTGATTACATCGGCGATGCGGCATCATCAACGGTAGATGCGCTTTCAACCAACGTCATGGGCGATATGGTTAAAGTTGTTACCTGGTACGATAATGAATGGGGTTACTCAAATCGTTTAGCCGATATCACCAAATACGTGGCTGAAAAACTCTAAGATCAACTCAATTTAAAACCAAAAGCCTCATGGATTCATCTGTGGGGCTTTTTTATTTTTGAGGCCAAATTATGGAATTAAAAGAGCTTGAAACGCGAATGCATGCTTTTGTGAAGAGCAAAGGCTGGTATGACGAAGATTCAAAAAAACCTCAATCGCCCAAAAATTTAGCAATTTCGCTCGTGTTAGAAGCTGGAGAGGTGCTAGAGCACTTTCAGTGGATAGATGAGGTGCGCGATAAAGATGAACTGGCAGGCGAGCTTGCCGATGTTGGGCTTTATTTGCTTCAAATTGCGAGTATTACAGGGATTGATTTGGAGCAGGCGATTTTGAACAAATTGGAAATTAATCGTGATCGAGAATGGCCTGATCCATAGGCTAATTTTTGAGTCAAAGCAACAAAAAAGCGGTTGTAAATGCTCAGGTTTACAACCGCTTTTGTTTTGTCGGTGCTACTATCCGGTCCAGTAGTGCCCGCC
>JBCCSO010000713.1:0-3192 GCA_039199965.1 Chloroflexota bacterium
AGTCAACAAGAAACATCGCGGAAATGACAAAATGGGATTCAACATCATGGACACATGGAAAGTTAAAGACGGAAAAATTGTTGAGCACTGGGATGCAATCCAACCGCTCAATGCATTTATGCGTTTCTACGTGTGGCTCACAGGTGGAACGATCCGCAATTCAAACGGGGTTTTCTAAAACGTTTTTCGGTAAGTAGCGATTGGTTGATCAAGCATATTGATCAGCTATCAAAAGTAGAGGTACTTAAAATGAACACAATCAAATTAAATTTTGACAGCTTAAAAAAAGATCACTGGAATGAGCAAGAAATAGCAAATGGTGAATTTGTTCTTGAATTTGTACAGAGCATTATGAATGATCATGATTTTGATTTGGTGATGGAAAAGTACAGCGATGGTCCTTACAAGCAGCATAACAGAAGCATGTTTGATGGTTTAGGCGGCGTTGTTGGTACGCTGAAGGATTTCTCTGACAGATACCCAGATTTTGCCTATGATGTGAAGCACATGCTGGTAGACGGTAATTATGTCACCATTCACTCCCACGCAACTTTGAGAAAAGGAGACCGAGGTAACGATACAAAAGGGCTCAACATTATGGACACTTGGAAAGTCCAAGATGGAAAATTGGTTGAGCACTGGGACGCGGTTCAACCGCTTGAAGGCTTCATGCGCTTTTACAGTTTGGTAAACGGAGGTAATGTTCGAAATTCGAATGGCGTTTTCTAAGGTCGTTTTAGAGAGAATTATTGTGATATATTCATGATAATTCTCTCAAGCAGCTCTCCTAGTCGGCACCGCTAGCCATGAGCAGCTCACCCTATAAGGGATAGACGATCAAGGAAAACCAATGCGGAACAGAATATTAATTTCAGTCGCAGCAATTTTTATAAGTGTTATTCTGTTTTTTTCCGTCTACTCTATGAGCAGCTCTGCCCGGCTCA
This sequence comes from Chloroflexota bacterium, assembly GCA_039199965.1. Classification (GTDB taxonomy): domain Bacteria; phylum Chloroflexota; class Anaerolineae; order Promineifilales; family Promineifilaceae; genus WTJY01. The sequence continues at coordinate 945 of JBCCSO010000713.1, forward strand.
CCAATAAGCAGTGGGTGCTTGTGGCCTATGAAATAAATGGAGAATTGGTAGAAGGCCCACCTTTCTACGCCAGTCTCAACTTCAGTTTTGTTCCGTCAAACTTCTCCGTCTCGCGTTTTTCTAGAATTTGGGAAGTACGAGGGACGGACGGCTGTAATAGGTTTTCATCCAGTTTTGGTACAAACCTTAATAGGCTGCGGATCGGTTCGATAGGCAAAACCAATATGTCTTGTGACATTGTCAAAGATTTTATACGCAACCGAAATTTACCAACCGCCGTGAATGCTGGTGCTTATCGTTATCAAATTAGGGGCGATGTTTTAACAATTTTCTACGACGAAAACTTGGCACTGATCTACTCAGTTCGTTAAGCCAAAACCTTCCAAGTTTAGCTGCGTTTATAAACTAGGATGATCTTCAAAAACCTGAAAGGCTTATTGTCGACCCGCCAATTCTGCTACAGCGTCCGCAATGTCACCCCAGCGCGGCCGGGGAAGATTGTGCCCCATATCGTCATAAATGATCAGCTTGGCATTGGGGATGGCCGCAGCCGTCGCTTCACCACCTATCGGGGGGATGAGCGGGTCTAAGGCCCCATGGATCACTAATGCAGGCACATTAAGCTTACCCAGCGCCTCTGTGCGGTCCCCTGACGCTGCGGCCGCCATCATTTGGTATGACCAGCCGTCTGGGTGGTAGCAGCGATCAAACGATTTTTGGATGATGGCTCGCTGATAATCTGCATCAAAATGGGGGCCACTGGTTACACGATACCCTTCAACCTGAACCTCAACATAGGTGCTGGGATCACTCATGTCCATGGTGAGCGAGGCGTTGACCGCTTCGTCCTGTGACTCGTTCCGGTCAGACTCATCCTGAACGCCCGACGTACGGCTGGGGGCTGACATAATCGAGGTTAGCGTTTTGACTCGTTCAGGATGATCAACAGCGGTGGTTTGGGCGATCATGCCGCCGAGTGATGTCCCCACCACGTGGGCCTGCTGTACCCCAACTTCATCCAGCACCGCAACTAGATCATCGGCCATGGCTGATAAGGTGTAAGGGGGTTCAAAATCGGCCGAAGCCATGACCGTTTCAACAGACGGCGGCGTGCCGGGTGTCTTATGGCTTAGGCCTACCTCCCGGTTGTCAAAGCGAATAATGTGAAAGCCCCGATCAATAAAAACTTGGCACAATTCATCGGTCCAATAGACTAATTGACTGCCTAGTCCAGATATAAAAATAATGCTCTCGTTTTGCGGGTCTCCCAAAGTTTCATAGTAGATTTTTGCGCCGTTATTGTCTGCGTATCCTGATGCCATGAGTCCTCTAAAGTGGTTTCTAAAAGCATGCATAAATTTCCAAAGATACGCCAGTTGCTAGGATTTTTAGACTAAAAATTGACCCAAACATCACATCTTTGTCTATTTTGAGTAGAATTATCAAATTTTGTGAGGTCAGCGTAACCCATTTTTAAATAAGGTTGCTTCTTTAACTTCAGCTGAACATATGATGTCACTCTCACCTAGATTAAACATACAACTTACCTTTGCATTGTGCAGCATAATTAGTTTTTTTGTTGCGTTGAGCACAATGTTTATTTTATTCGGACGACTTAATGCGGATGAAGGTTGGTATCTTTATGCAAGCAAGTTGGTCTATTTGGGCATGAGACCGTATCAAGACTTTGCGTACACTCAAACTCCATTTCTACCATATATTTACGGCATCCCGCAGATCTTAATGCACGGCCTATACACAGGACGAATTACATCCTTCATTCTCTCATTTTTAGGGCTTATTCTTTCACTAGCAGCCACACACAATCTTGTTGGCAAGAGGGGCTTAATTGTTACAGCATTGCTGTGGGGCACCTTTGGCTACGGTATTTATTTTCACTCGATTACCAAGACGTATGCTTTAACAACTTTTCTCTTTGTCTTCACACTGTATCTACTCTCACATAATAGTAAGAATATGATAACAATTTCGTTGATTACAGCTTCAGTAACCCTTGCTAGTCTTACTCGATTATCAGCTTTTTTCTTTGCAATTCCTATTCTCTTTTATTTATTTTTCTCTAGTAATAGCAAAGCAAAGTGGGTCTTACTACTTACTGGACTTCTAGGAGCATTCTGGTTGACATGGCTGGCATTCCCTGATCCAGAAATAGTCTTTTGGAACTTATTGACACACCATACATCACAATGGGAAGAGTTCACCTTATATCTCAAAATCCAAAATATCA
>JBCCSO010000714.1:0-3191 GCA_039199965.1 Chloroflexota bacterium
AATCATAGCGCTCATCGCTTTCTTCTTGGTGCGGACAGATGCGTGTGACTCAACTTTGCCATCGTCAATGGTCAAGATTGGCTTGACATTCAAAATTGATCCGATTAGTCGGCGTGCGCCGCCAATCCGGCCGCCTCTGTGCAAAAATTCAAGCGTGTCTACTAGGAAAAATATCTGAGCATTTCCAATCAAAGCCTTGGCAGCGTCTGCCGCTTCGGCCGCTGTTGCCCCATTCTCAACCGCTTTCGCAGCTTCTACCACCATCATGCCCAACGGAGTCGCGGTTGTACGAGAGTCAACCAACTCAACAGGCACCTCAACCATCCCTTGCGCTGCCAGAGCAGATTGATACGTTCCGCTCAACTCAGACGAGATATGCAGTGAAACGATTGACTCGGCTGTTTCAGCCACTTTCTCGTAAAGCTCAACAAATTCACCGGCTGATGGCTGTGAGGTAGCTGGCATCGAGCTTGATTTTGACAAACGGGTATAAAACTGATCAGGCGTAATATCTACACCGTCTTTGAGTGATTCTTCATCCCAGTTAACCAATAGGGGGATCACGTGAATATTGTATTTTTCAATTAATTCAGGGGTCAAGCAGCTAGTGCTATCTGTCACTACTGCAACTTTTGCTTTAGACATAATTTTCTAGTTTTTTCCTTCTTTTCTATATTCGCCTTGTAACCGGCAAACGTGTAGATATATTAACCCGATTTGGGATAAAAAGTTTTCTAAAAGAAAACCGCCAGAGCAAATGCTGTGGCGGCTCTAATATTTTTAGCCAGATTTTTCTCTTTCCTGATCAACCAGAACCCTTCTTAGAATCTTGCCTGAAGCTGACTTTGGAATCTCATCGACAAATTCAACGCGACGAATTTTCTTGTGAGGAGCCACTTGCCCAGCGACCCAATCCATGATTTCTGATTCATCAATCTCTTCCGATTTGACGATGAACGCCTTTGGAATTTCGCCTGCTTCTTCGTCCGGGCTTGGAATCACAGCGACGTCTGCTACAGACTCATGCCCCAGCAGCAGGGCCTCTAGTTCGGCCGGAGCCACTTGGAAGCCTTTGTACTTAATCAGCTCTTTCAAGCGATCAACGATGAACATAAATCCATCTTCATCCATGTAGCCGATATCGCCTGAACGGAGCCAGCCATCTTCGGTGATCGTGTTTGCCGTCGCATCCGGCCGATTGAGATAGCCTTTCATGATGTTAGCACCCCGCATCCAGATTTCGCCCCGCTCACCAACGCCCAAATCTTCATGGGTTTCCAGATCAGCTACTTTGACTTCCATGCTGGCAACAATCTTGCCACAAGATGCGTAGCGCGCATTCCCATCTGCATTTGGATTGATGGTAGCTACCGGGCTAGTTTCAGTCATACCATACCCCTGAAGCACGCGGCAATCTAAACGTTCAGCCACGGCCGATGCTAGCTCATCACCCAACGGGGCAGCACCTGACGTAATTTCTTTAAAGCTTGAGAAGTCAAAGTTAGCTACAACCGGGTGCTTGGCCAAAAAGACCAAAATCGGTGGCACGAGGTTTGCTCGGGTCACCCCATATTTTTGAATAGATGTGAGGAACACTTCGGGGTCAAAGCGCGGCATGCTAACGATAGTGGCCCCCACAGCAAGGCTCATATTCATGATCACCACCATCCCATAAATATGGTAAAAAGGCAGTACGCCCATGATCGTGTCAGATTCATTGGTGAAGTCGAGATCGGTCATCCCCTCAACCTGCTGGATGTTAGCCACAATATTTTCGTGGGTCAGCATAACCCCTTTTGGCACACCGGTTGTACCGCTGGAGTAAGGCAGAACAACTAGGTCTTCAGCCGGATTAATATCAGCTTCAGGCACCTCGCCTTTCGGGTCCATCAGCATGGCAAATGGGGTTGCGCCATCAACTGGATCAAAAGTGAAAATTTCTCCAATCCCTACTTTGTCGGCCGCCTCTTGTGCCTTATCCAAGAACATTGAAATCGTTAGGATGTATTTTGCACCAGCATCCGCACACTGGTGCGCTAATTCATCGGCCGTGTAGAGTGGGTTTGCGGTGGTCACAATCCCACCGACAAGGGAAACAGCGTGGAAAGCCACTGCGTATTCTGGCACGTTTGGGCTGTAAATACACAGCACATCTCCTTTGCCAAAACCGCGACTGTGTAAACCGGCTGCAACCGCTTTGATTCCACCAATTAGCTGGTTATACGTCAGTGTTCGGCCGGATGGTCCGTCAATAATGGCAGGTTTGTCACCAAAGGGTGCCATCCGTTCAAGCATGTACGGGGTTAGGGCTTCATTTGGGATTTCAACATCAGGGTAAGTACTTTTAAAAATCATGCGTGGGGCCTCATTCCATTCTCTATTTGGTTGTTTGTGTCGGGGCTATTCCTCTAGGATCTTTGGGAAATGGCTCAAGCCAATCGAGCCGGAAAAAGTTTAACATCAACCGCGAATTCAGCAATGACAAAAGATGTGGTTACTTAATGGCACAGTTACTGTTTGGGTGATTGACGAGAATGAATTACCCATACCTAGTTTTAAAATCACCTTTGAACCACCCCAAATGCGAATGACTCCAGCATTTATTTTTCGGGGTTGGCCTAATAGCGCTTTCCCTCCACCGAATTGTCACCTTAAAATCTTTGAGCGCAGTTGTCGCCTATGTTACACTGCGCCGCTGTGAAAAAATCAAGCCACCACATCAAAACGTTCACAATTTTAGTTGTATTAGGGTTAATGTTCGCCATCAATGCGTGGGGGACACCCCCGGCCCAAGCGCAAGACCCAGCGTCTGAGATATTTCAGTTGGTCAACAATTTTCGCGCTTCGCTAGGACTGCCTCCCTTCCAATGGAACAATCAGCTCGCGGCCGCCTCGCGAACCCAAGCCAACTGGATGATCGCCAACCCGAACAGTTTTGTGCACACGTGGCCAGACGGCACCACCAAAGAGGATCGAGCGCGGGCACAAGGGTACAACGGCCGTGTGGTTGAAAATATTGTGGGTGGATGGAACATGACGCCCCAGCGGGCCCTAACGTGGTGGCAAAACAGCCCGCCCCATTACAACACCATCACCAGCAGCTTTTATGTTGAGGCTGGAACCGCGTTCGCTGGCAGCGGCAACCAAAGACGCTATGTGATTGTTGTTGGCAACCGGGGGGCGGCTCCGCC
>JBCCSO010000715.1:0-3187 GCA_039199965.1 Chloroflexota bacterium
ACTCAGTGGGTGTGTACGGAAAAATAACGGCAATCTGTGTCCCGCCGTTTGGTGTAGATTTGATTGAGCAGCGTCCTCCCAGCTCTTCCGCCCGCTCCCGCATCGAAACAAGTCCAACCCCCACTTTCCGTTTTTGTGGTAGTCCGACCCCATCATCTGTCACAGTGACATGCAGATTGGAGACGGTTCTTGTTTTATGGATGGTCAATTGGACGTTGCAATGACCGGCTTTGGCATGTTTGATCACATTGGTGACCGCTTCGAGAATCGTGCGGTAAGCCGCCACTTCAATAGCGGCCGGAAGGTCAGGCAGCGGCTCTGGATCCGCACCTATTGAGATGGCTAGCTGGCCGTTTGATCCAGCCCCAAAATGGGCCCGAAGCGCTTCGATCAGGCCCAGCTCATCCAGCGCAGGCGGCCGGAGCTCGTACACAAGCCGCCGGATGTCTGCCACCATCTGCTGTGTTTGCCCTTTTAGCTCGGTCACGTGCTGACTAGCGGTGTCAGCATCCTCTTCATCCAGTAGTTCCAGAACAGAATCAAGTTTGAGCGTTTGGCTCGCCAAGGTTGGCCCCAACCCGTCGTGCAGGTCGCGCCGAATGCGACGCCGCTCTTCTTCACGGGCGAGCACCAGATTTTCGCGCGACCGCTGCAGGGCCATGGTGAGCCGTGTGGCGGATGCAACCGGCCCGATTTGAGCAGCGATGTCGGCCAAGAGCTGCTGTTCTTGGGGGTTAAACGGCTCATTGGGAGTACGAGGTGAGATAGTTAGGCGGCCGACATTGTCTCGTTGATAGGTGAGTGGTAGTTCTAGAGGTGTGCCGACCGGCTGGCCGACAGATGCCCGGCCGATCTGCACACTGTCATCAATTAGTTGAATATCGACGTGAGGCAGCTTGAGAATGTTGGCTATGTTTTGGGCGATGGTGGTTAGTGTTTCTTGCGGTACGGCCGTCGCTTGCAGGCTTTGATTGAGCTGAGAAATCACCGTGTACGGATCGTCTCGCTCACCAAAGATCAACCGATTGACCCAGCGTTGGAGCCGTTCACGTACCGGCTGAAAAATGACGGCAATGATGCCAGTTGCGATGAGTGATGCAACAAAGTTGCCAGAGGATTGAAACAGTAGGGAAAAGCCTCCGACTGTGATTGAGTAAATGGCTATGATCATCACAGTCAGCCCACCATAAATCAGTGTTCGGCTGATGACTTCATCAATCTTGTACAGCCGGTATTTGAAAATGGCGATGCCGATAACGACGGGAAATCCCAAAAAGATTATTGAAAGAATTAAATCAAACCAGACGGTTTCGAATACCTGAGGATAAAAGAAAGCGCCGGGTAGATTGAAAAAAAACATCTGGATACCCAGCGCCGTCGTCAAAAAGTAGGCCAGCCACTTCATCTGTAGCCGTTCATCCCCCACCGAGCGCCTAAATCGCACGACCATAGCGGCCGCGCCAACCAGATTGAGCGCCATAAACCCAAAATGAAGCAAAGCGTAAAAGAGCGGGCTCCACCACTCTGGTAACTGCTGAAACCCAAATGGGTTTGTGAGCGGATAACTATAGAACAGATTGCCTTGACTAAAATCTGGGACCAAGCCGACGGCCGTACCAATCAGCGCATAAGTGACGAGTCCAGCCACGGCCGTCCGGCGCCAGCGTGGCGACAAAAATCGGCCGGTTGGGTAAACCATAGGCAGCAGGAACATCAGCGGGAAAAGCACCATCACGCCATAGCTGTAATTGAACCAGGCAACATAGGACATACCGGGTGCTGAAATGGTTCCGCTAACGCCGCAAGTCACATATAAATCGAGCGCGTTAACAGCAGGCAAGCTAAAACTAAGCCACAGACAGAGCCAGCCAATTCGGTTATGCGGCCGGTAAACGAAAATCAAGCTGCCAATAATGGCAAATGCCGGTCCACTGATGAGACCGAGGGGCGTGCGGGTATCTCCATCGTTTATGGCTAAGGGATCACATCCTGCCCAAGTTAATAAACCAGTCGCCAGCGGACCGATTAATGTGAGGATGACTAAGACCCGTCCTACTCGTGCTATCCTTGCCCAACTGAGCGTGAGCCTGTCTGCAACCATGGAAGTAATCGTACCACTACCCATCAATTTTCACCTGCTACCTGACGAATCAAAGCATGCTCAGAGAGAAAAATGTTATCTGAGCATGCTTCCCATTTTCAGTTTGATGCTCACAAGGAGAGCAAGCTGACGATCAAACCTTGGCCAGTTCCCGGACGGCGACTTCATTTGTGCCGACTAGCCGCTGGAAACCAAGCGGGGCTAAGGCGATGAGGTATGAAATGTAGCCTGGTAAGGACGCCTGCCAAACCTCTGTCTCCGCGTCAAGCGAGACGCCAACCATAAACAGCACTGTTCCCACAATTAGGAGCCCGGCCGCCCAGCGGGGAATGCCCCCTTTCCACAGAAGGCCAATCCCCAGCAGAATAAAACCATTGACGGAGAGAAACGATGGAAACAGGAAATACATGATCCCTTGTGAAGCGTCCATGATGGTGTGAATGTTTCCACTAAAATCTGATACGTCCACGCCGGTTTGCAAACTACCAGCGGTGCCCGGCACAACTGACATTCCCCAGCCTATTCCCAGAATGACGCAAATGAGTCCTAAAAAGGGTGCCCGTTGTCCTAAAATGCGGGCTAAGGTCAGAACAACGGGGATCATCAACAAATATCCCCAACTGTTAAACACGCTCATCACCCAGCTAGACTGGCCAGAGGGGGAAACACCGATGCCCATAGCAAAAGCGGCCGTGCCGATAACCATCAGCAGTGGGGCCAGAATAAAAACCAACCCCAGCAGTTTTTGTTGAATATTGTCGTAAGTACTCATTGTGTTCTCCTTTTAAAAAACGGTTAAATCTTGTTGATGAAAGAAGAATAGCTTGGACCAGTTTGGGTGTCGTGGGGGTAGGCTCCTATTTGGGTCGGGAAGTTTTCCTAAGTTGGGTGCAGGCATCAAATGGGCAAAAACAAAAACGGCCGGTTAACTCTCGCTAATCGGCCGTCATCTATCCCAATATTCAATAGGTCATCAATTCCGCTGACGCCTCGAGTATCCAAAAAACGCAAACACGGCCGCGAGAATCGCTGCACCAATAGCAATGAAGAACGGGGCGTTTGGACTTGAGAAAGGCTCATCAGCAG
>JBCCSO010000716.1:0-3183 GCA_039199965.1 Chloroflexota bacterium
ATGCTTATGGTGCAATTGAGATTTTGCAATCACTGATTGATTTGCTGACTAAAAGAGGTGCAAATTACGACCTCGCCATCACGCAAAATCAATTGGGCCGTTGTTTTTACAAGATTGGAGATGAAAGTGTTGCCGAAACTTTGTCTGAACAAGCAGAAAAATATTTCAAAGCTCAAGATATTTTGAAGCCTATGCCCTATTAAATTGGTTTGTCTACTTCAACACGATTTATCGTGTTTCGTTTTTTAACAGCAGGACGAAGTGCCCTTTGGGTATTCAACTTGCTGGGCATGTGTGGTGCGACAGAAGCAGGAAGACGATACCTCAACAACGGCCACCTTTTGTGCTTCTTTAAGCTTTTTGCGATAAACGGCCGCCTCAGCCTGATCTCCCTGCGCTTCCAAACATTCTACATAACCGTGCAGCGCCCACACATTGTCAACGTGCTGTGACGGCCGAACCAACGTGTCATCTAGTCCTAAATCAGCCCGGTAGACGGCTGCCGCTTCATCTACATGCCCTTGCTCCATGAGCAGCGCGCCCAACGCATGGCGGGGTGGTTGCATCCACGACCACGGTTCGGTGTAGTTCAAGCCATCATATAAATCAACGCATTCGCGCAGTAGATCAAACGCCAGCTCATAATTCTCGCGCCGATACTCAAGTTCTCCGGCCAGCATTTTCTCCCCAACTTTTAGCGTGTCCATACAGAGATTGTTGAATACTTTGCGCTCTGGACCAACTATTTTTAACGCCTCTTCGAACCGCTGTTGCTGCAGGATAGCGTTTGGCACGTCACCTCTGGCCGCGTACGCCACACCCTTGGCATACTGCCAGAGGGCGTTTGTGACGCAGTATAGTTCTGGGTCCGGCGGCAGCGGATGCTGAATAATCTCATCCCACTTGCCAAAACGAATCAGCACGTGGACCTTCATTCCTACATACCCTTCAAGGTAGTGAACCAAAAACTTGTGGTCACCGCTCAAAGCTCCAATGGGGACAAGGGTTTCCATCCGCTCAGCCACTTTAAGGGCGGGCTCGTACTGCCCCAAAAACATGGCACTGTACACTTGGAAATGAAGGTTGTGCAATTGGTAGATTGTGTAGATGCTGATTTCTGGATCGTGATCGATGTACTTGGTGTCAGCGATATCGGCCGCTTGGTTGGCTTCTAGAGATTTTTGATACAGGCCGCACAGCACATAAATGTGGGAGGGCATGTGGATGAGATGGGCCCCATCTGGAACCAAGTTGATCAAAATATCGCTGGCTTCAAGCGCACGTTCCGGTTCCGGTGACATCTCTAAAATGTGGATCAGAAAGTGCAGGACGCCGGGATGATGCGTTTCTCCGCTAGCTTTGATGCGTTCCAGCGCCTTTTCAAGGATGGCGAGTGCCTCGGCCGTGTGTGTTCCCTCTGCGGGCACCTCGTTTTCTAGGTCCCACAGAAGCCATGAATCTGGTAAAACCAAGGCTTCGGCCGTGAGTGCACAAACATCGTTGTGATCAGGATAAGCAGCATAGACGTCTCTCATCGCTTCGAAGTAAGCGGTGTCCCATTCGGCAAAAGCCTCTTCCTGCACAGCGTCATCAGGTGGAGTTGAGGTGGGATACCGGTCTACGAATGCTCCGACCAGCATCTGCTCTAGTTCACTGCCGTTTGATGCCTTGGCTTTTGCCTGCTGGGTAAAGTTATAGGCATCGGCCAGCCCCTTGATCAGCCCCTGTGGCGAATAGGATTCCCACTTTAGGTTGTAATAGGGGCCAACCGCGTAGGCAACGCCCCAATAGCCCATGGGACTGTCAGGATCGTGTTCAATTACTTTTTCGAAGCAGCGTCGGGCTTCAATATGGGAAAAGTTGTAGCTCCATGCCATGCCGCGGTCAAACCAGCACTGGGCTTCGGCCGATTGGGTTGAAATCGGCATGGAATGTGTACCTAAGTCAAAAGGGTATTTATCTTGCATAGCTGGGTTAGAAATGAGAAGAAAAGCAGTCAAAGATGTAAACTCCTCATTTCCACATTTAGCGACGATTTAGTTCATCATTTGAATCTATTCAGCAGACTTCTGCCTTGTTCATTTTGGACTCGCTGTGTTAGACCAACATCCACGAAATACGCACCACGTTTTAAATGGCTAATTTGCTGCTGAATAATGACCATCATTTCATATGATCGTCGCCCATTATCGGCCGAAACTTAAGTTTGTCGAACCAAAAGTGAACTGGCCCTTAAAGGTATCTTCATAACTTTGGGATAATTTCTTTCGTACAACTCACACGTTATAAACATTAGGCGACACAAATGGCATATTTCACCAAACCGATTGTTCGTCGAACAATCGTCACTTTACTCTCTCTTCTGACTTTATTTGTAGCGATCACAGCCTATCTTTTTTTCAACTATGTGATGAATCCGGGGCTTACTTTCTCAAACGAGCTCCAGATCCCACCTCTCTTGGAGCCTGTTGAGTCTAACGGGCAAAAATTGTTTGAATTGGTTCCGCAACACGGCTCAACCGCATTTTTTGCTGGGCAACCCAGTGAAACGATGGGATTTAACGGAGATTATTTAGGCCCAACAATTCGGTTTAGCCAAGGAGATGAGGTTGCCATCGACGTCAAAAATCTGTTAGATGAATCTACCGCCGTCCACTGGCACGGTATGCATGTTCCGGCCGAAATGGACGGCACACCCCACCAGATGATCCCCTCTGGGCAAACGTGGCGGGCGGAATACCCGGTGCTGAACGAAGCGGCGACCATGTGGTATCACCCACATCCACATGGAGACACCGCTACCCAAGTTGCGGCCGGTTTGGCCGGTCTCATCATCATTGATGATGACAATAGCCAAAGCCTAAACTTGCCCGACACCTACGGTGTAGATGATATCCCCCTGATCATTCAAGATCGCAATTTCGATGACGATGGGCAGCTCAACTATCAAATTAACAACGGCTCTTACTATGGCGATACGATTGTGGTGAACGGCACGGTCGATCCATACGTGGAGGTTCCGGCCGCGATGGTGCGCCTGCGAATTTTGAATGGCTCCAACGGGCGTATCTATAACTTTGGTTTTGAGGACAATCGCACCTTTTATCAGATTGCGACTGATGGCGGTTTTCTAGAAACCCCCGTACCACTCACACGTCTTCGGCTATCAACGGGGGAACGGGC
>JBCCSO010000717.1:0-3172 GCA_039199965.1 Chloroflexota bacterium
GGTATTTCCGTTGCTGGGATCGGTGTAGCGGTAACCACAAACGGCGTTTCAGTTGGGGTGTTGGTAATGACAACAGGTGTATTGGTAGCCGCGTTGACCGGAGTCAGAGTCACGGTTGGCGGTACGGGTGTTTCTGTCGGTGGCGTGTCGCTGGTGGGTACAGGTGTGAATGTAGCCGGGACCGGTGTGGCCGCTACCCGTGGATCTGTACCACCGCGAATCTCATCTGCATCAGAAAAACCGTCCCCATCTGTATCAGCACGCAGCGGGTCTGTGCCGTACTGCAAAATCTCCTGACCGTCTAAAATGCCGTCTTTGTCAGAATCTTGAATAAGCGGATCAGTCCCGTAGACCAGTACCTCATCGCCGTCATTAATGCCGTCACGGTCTGTATCGGGTTCTGTGATACTGGTTTTAACAACTTCCTCTTGGCCGTTGCTCAATCCATCTCCATCTGTGTCAGAGAGCTGGGCGGGCGGAGTTGCCGTTGCGCTAAACTCAGTGCCTGCCGCCACGGCTGTGGCATTTTCCGCCGCGCTGGTTGCCGCTACGGCCGACACATCAATGGGGGGCGTAGCCGTGAACATCGTAAAGCTTGATTCTGTTGGTTCACCCTGAATCAGCGTGAGTAGATACTGTGCTGGAGCCGCCTGCCGCCACGTTGAAAGCAAACAGACGAACATGACAGCACCCAGTAAGCCAAAGCCTAGAATCCAAGAGGTGGCAACGGGCAGCAGGGGCCTGAAAGTAACCGTTCCGCTCATGACGCGGTTGTTTTCCTCGTTATCTAAGTCAACCACGTGGAGGTTAAATGGATCGTCATACCGCTGCCCAAAAATTCTGGGACGAGCCGGGGCTAAAGGAACGGTAATTCGGGCCATTTCCCCAGCCGGAACCATGATCGGCCGTAGGGTGCGATTGATTTGCAGTTTGTTATCGTATGGACCTAACTTGATCGCGTAGCGGCCAGGTAGATTCCCAGAATTTTTAATTGTTACCTTGACTTCTTGTGGCACCGTAATGGCCGTAGGCTCAATGCCAGACTGAAACTCATTGTAGCCATCAATGTCAATAGTGAAGTTAGCGGCCGTATCCAAATTGGGCAATTGGGGCGATATAATGCGCACCCGCATCCGCTGGGGGCCAACCGGTGTGCTGGGTGACCTTGGAATATGAATTTTAATTGGGATCGATTTGCTTTGCCGAGGGGGTACGTCTGTAAATTCTGAGGGTGTTCTAAACCATTCAGGCGGAATCCCAATCACACGTACGTTGGCTCGAACTTTTTCTTGGGAGCGATTAAACACCTCAAGGGGGATGGTAATTGAACCGCCCGCTTTGATTTTGTACCGTTCCCGAGACAGCAGTAGCGTTAATTTCTCCCGATCGTCATTATCATTTAAACCGGCTGCAGAAGGCTGCGGCTCTTTTTCCTCAACATCCTTCTCCAGAATTGGCTGTGAATCTGGTTTGGACGGCGGCTGAGAATCAGTCGGGTCATCCATCGTGATGGAGGCTGGTGGAGGGCTGTCTGGCTCATCCTGAACCTCGACCTCTGGTCCCTCCATCGTAAATTTGTATGACTCGATTTCGAAAAAGTCGCCGGGCTTGATCAGCTTGCCCTGCTGGGCCGAAATGCGCTCTCCGTTCAGCCACGTGCCATTGATGCCGCCAAGGTCGATCAGCTCCCATCCGTCAGACGTGGCTTGTAAGCGCGTGTTGAAACGAGACACGCCGTCTAAAGGCAGGGTGATGTCGTTGTTGCCGGAACGGCCGATGGTCACAACTGATTTGTTGAGATCAATTTTGACCGGCTCGTTATTGCCAGACTCCAACATCAGCGCAAAGCCGCCGGGGGCTGTCACAATTTCCCGATCAATCCCGCTGTCGTCTTCCAGCAGCGGCCGAGCGATTTTGGGGATGGCGCGGGTCGGGGTGTTTTCAAGCGCTCCATTGGCGCTGCGCAAAATCTCAGCCACCTGTCGGCCGGTTTGGTATCTATCCTCTGGATCTTTGGCCAGCATTTTGGCCAGAACAGAATCCAGCACAGGTGGAATTTCGTTTCGTTTGATGCTGGGTGCTGGGGGCAGCTGCCCTTTCATGTGGGTTGACAGGGCTTCCGTCAGCGAACGGAACGAGAAGGGCGGCTGTCCAGTCAGGAGTTCGTAGATCACCACACCCAGTGAATAAATATCACTTCGGCCGTCCAAATCTGCGCCGTGACACTGCTCAGGAGACATGTAGATTGGTGTTCCCATGGTAAACCCAGTTTGGGTTTTGAGCGTGCTTTCAGAGACTTTAACCAAGCCAAAATCAGACAGCATCGCTCGGAAAGCAGCGCCAGATGGTTTTTCGGCTTGAGGCAGCTGTTTTAAAATGATGTTGCCCGGCTTTACATCTCGATGAACGACCCCGTACGAGTGCGCATAATCAAGCGCTTCAGCAATGTGGACCCCAATTTGAATGATCTGATCAATTTGAATAAAGCGATTGTTTTTGCGCACAGTCCGTATCAAATTGCGCAGTGTGCCGCCCCCAATGTACTCCATTGCGATAAACAGCCCGTGCTCGCTGTCCCCAAAATCATAGACCCGCACAATTGACGGATGCTCTAGGCTGGCGGCCGTTTTCGCCTCTTGCGTTAACCGCTCGCGGAACTCTGACTGAACGGCCAATTGCGCATGCATTAGCTTGACCGCTACTTGACGGTCAAGGTTAACATCCCAAGCTAAGTAGACGCGCCCCATGCCTCCTTCACCAAGCTGTTTGTATAGGCGGTATTGATTGATGTTTTGGCCGATTATGTCTTGCATGGTTTAGTTGAGAATAGCTCGCATCCCGTCAAGCGCCGTATCTACTTTTTTCTCATCGATCCAGTAGTGGGTCACCGCCCTAAATCCTTTTCCGTAGGTGCCGCCCATTAAAACATTGTGATTCTCTTTGAGTTTTGCCGCAATCTCTGGCTCGCTCAGCGGGGCATCGTCTTCAAGGCCGAAAAAGACCATGTTGGTGTAACATTTTTTTGGATCGATTTTGATGTAAGGTATGTCAGCCAGACCGTTTGCTAAACGTTGGGCGTTTTGATGATCAGTCTCTAATCGCTGCGTCATCTCTTTTAGAGAAATGATCCCGGCCGCAGCTAAAATCCCCGCTTGGCGCAGTCCGCCTCCCA
>JBCCSO010000718.1:0-3161 GCA_039199965.1 Chloroflexota bacterium
CCAAATTAGTCCATAGCATAAGAGGAATCATGAGGCCCCAACAATCAAAACTATTTATTCTGCCTATTTTAGGCTTGCTATCCATCATCCTATTTTTGAGCGCTGCACCACAAGCAGAAGGACAAAGTAGACAGTCCCAAGCGAGTGAGACAGCACAGTACAAAATTGTATTTGAGGCAGACTGGGACCCAGCGTCTGTGCCAAATCCTCATTTTTCTGGCCTAATCGGGGCTTCTCACAATGACAGCACTGTGATCTGGGAAGTCGGCGGGATGGCGACCGATGGCATTGAGATCATGGCGGAAACGGGCAGCACCAATCAGCTCCGCAGTGAAATCAACGGCAATTCAAACGCGAATCAAGTTATTTCTGGTGGGTCGATTCCCAACTCGCCCAGTTCAGTTGAAATTTCATCTGTCACGCTGGATTTAGACTACCCACTCGTTACGCTAGTTTCGATGATTGCACCCAGCCCCGACTGGTTTGTGGGGGTATCAGGTTTGTCACTGACCGATCAAAACGGTGAGTGGATCAATGAGCTCGAGATTCAGCTATTCCCGTATGATTCAGGGACAGACAGCAGCACTACGTTTGTACACAGCGAAAATGATACAGATCCGGCCGAACCCATCTCACGCATAGATGACGATAATCTATTTCCCAATTTGCCATTAGGCACCTTCACCTTTACCCGGCTAGATGGCCCTGATCCAACACTCACACCAACGAGCACAGCCGTACCAACTGAAACAGCTACGCCTCTTCCCACAGAAGCTCCAACAGAGACACCAACAGCTGTTCCTACGGAAAGCCCAGAACCACCTTCTGCAGCAGCAGAGATGGCCGAATATCGCATTGAATTTAATGCCACATGGGACCCCACCGGTGTTCCATTCCCACATTTCTCCCCGTTGATCGGTGCGGCCCACAACAGCAGTGTTATTTTTTGGGAAGTTGGAGGGATAGCGACTGACGGCATTGAAATCATGGCGGAAACGGGAGGTACGAGCACCTTCCGCAGTGAAATTTCTGCATCCAGCGATGCCAATCAAACGATCAGTGGCGGTGGGATTGTGTCCCCCGGCAGCACCACCATTGACTCTGTCACCATCGATCAGGACTATCCGCTCGTCTCATTGGTAACGATGATCGCCCCCAGCCCCGACTGGTTTGTAGGTGTCAATAGCCTGTCACTGGTTGATAGCGACGGAGAATGGATCGATCAGATTGTGATTGATCTACGCCCGTATGATGCAGGCACGGACAGCGGCCCCAGCTTCACTTCGTCAAATGATGATACCAATCCGGCCGAAGCGATTTTCAGAATTGAAGACGACACACTCTTTCCAGCGGGCACTTTAGGTACATTCACGTTTACTCGCCTAGATGCCCCTCCTCTAATCGAAAACCCCATGTTTGTTTACCTACCTATCGTGCAAGAGCCGTAGCACGAGTGCAAAGTGCAAAGGGGCACAGCGTGTGAATTGACCCTATTACTACCTTGCGCCGAGCTGTACTGACGGTGTAACGGCCGTGTAACACGCACTTTTATAGACTGATCTCCATCTAGTCCACCGGAAGCGATACGGAAACGACGTCGTGCTTCAATTCAGACATTAAGTAAATGTTCCTGAATATGCCGGTCCGGTTTTTACAAATGGAGGTTTGTATGTCTGATAAACAAATGTGTTATGTGGTCTCGAACGTGATGCTGATCATGGCGGTCCTTTGGATTTTTTCTGCAATTTAGGCCAACCGCAAAAAGTAATCCAGTTTCAATTTAAAAACAGCGAACGGCTCAAGCGAAAGCCTGATTGCTGTATAATTCAAAGCTAAAGAACTTTGCCGCTTTCGCCTGATACTTCATCAAGCAAAAAAAACACCAACAAATTTACAGCATTGATCAGGTAGCCTACTGAGCCATCATCACGATGTAATCAAACTACATATGCCTATCGCGCTCAGATATTTGAGCCGATCTATCGTTCCTAGTTACAAGATACAAAATGAGGTTTGACAAGCTATATCGGCTGTAACGGCCGTGTAACACCCGCATTAGTACTCTACCTCCATTCTGTTTTTTACCCGCTAGCAATGGAGGTTTTTGTATGGCTAAGAAAATACTCGCTCTATTTTCAACTGTGGCCCTTGCTGCAGTTAGTCTATGGTTTTTTACAGGTGTCTACGCGGCCCCCAATGACATTGATTTGAAAATCAGGTTTTCAGAAGAATCAATTTCGGCCGAGCAGTCAAAGTTTTTTGCCAATATCGAGGTAGAACGCACCGAAGAGAGTGGCACACCACCGTTTAAACTTGAGTTTTTAATGCCAAAAGGTGTGAGTCTAGCCGGGTCTATTGAAGACATAGCAATCGAAAACGGCAAAGGTGACATATCTCTTGAGGATGGGACCCTTCAAGTTTCTGGTCTAGACTTGGGAAGCGGCAGACTGCGGATGCAGGTTCCTCTGCAATTTGATGCATGCCCCAATAGTGAAGAGTCATGCAAGTTAACCGGTACCGTTCGGTTAACAGATGGCAAAGACCAGTCAACTCAGCAGAGCACCTCTCTTGTGGTTGATGGAATTGTTGGCATTCTGGCCGATGATCTTGTCGTTAACATCACTTCTCCGGGAGACCTGCCAGCCAACAGCTACAAGGTTGAGATGATCTATGAAAGAACGCCGGGGTCTGGCACAGATGACATGTCTCTGGGTTACACCGGGATTCCATTCAAAAATATCAGTAATCTTGAAGTGAAACGGGCAGACGCTGATGGCTTCGAAGCCAAAGAAAATGAAGACGGAAACGGATTCCGGGCTGATGGTCAGATTGCAGAGGGCGGCCGGGTTTCCATTAGCTTCAATTTTCTGATGCCCGCCTGCGCCAACGGTGCCTCAGAATGTAAGTACACCCACAACGCCTATGCGGGTGACAGCAAAGGAAACGTTGTCGTATGGGAGGAGCAGTTTACCTATGAAGCTGAGACTGGCTCAGTAGGCGAACTAGACCTCAATATCATCATGATTGGTGAGCTAAAAGAGCGTGAGATTGAAATGACGCTCAGCCGCGATGGTGGTGAAGGGCAAATTGAGGGAGAAGTTAGATTGATCATCCCAGAAACCCCGATCCCCGTAATGCCTTCCCTGACCGAACACTACAAA
>JBCCSO010000719.1:0-3160 GCA_039199965.1 Chloroflexota bacterium
GGCCACCGATGTGCGCGATCAATTGGAGAAAAAGGGGGTCAACATTGGTGCATTTAGCGACACGGTTTTGCGCGCCATTACCTATCTGGATGTGACGAGCGAGATGGTGGAGACGGCCGGGCAAGCGTTTTTGAACACCCTTGATGAGATGATGTCATAGCCCCTCTGAGGTTAAGTAGAAACTTGGATTAGTTAATTATTTGTCTTGCAGAAATGCCGCAAACGTTTGAACGGCGATTTTACCATCTGTTACCAGAAACGTGTCTGTGCCTAACTTAACGTCTACGCCTGCATTTGTTGAGTGCCAAACGATATACGCAATGTCTCCCGTAATATCGGTTCGGTCCATGGTGAACTCATAGGTCCCCAATTTGAATAGGCCGCTAAACAAACCGGCAAATACGGCCCGGATACTATCTAAGCCTTTGTAGGTGCCATCAGGCATAATGAGAACAGACTCCTCTGTGTAGTCCTCCATGACCATGTCTACATCTCCGCTAGAAAATCCCGCAAGGTGATGGTTTAGAACTTCTTCAACAGACATTTTTCCTCCTGCTATTCGATTAACTCATGATTCGTAATGTGGTAAACCAAGATTTACCCTTTTGAGATTGAGTATGTATCTTGGTCCTATGTCAATGACTATAAGCCTATACCAACACGCATTCAACGAGGCATATTTCAAATAGCGAAGGAGGGAGGTTTCAAAAGCTGTTAATTTCATCATTTGAAATTTTTTGAATTGCCATGCTTTTTGTTTCGCCATATGAAATGCTCTATTTGCTGCATGTAGCTATCTGGAATACTTTAAGTGCAGGTACTAGGTGAAATTTATTTCACTATTTGAACTTTCCGAACCTAGCATTAATATATTTGAGATGAATAATATTGCCCCACAAAACGTCTCGCTCTCCATGGCTCCTGTAAAAAAGGACCTTATTAACTCTGTTCAACGGGCGTTGAACATCATGTCTTTGCTGGCTCAAACTCCACAAGGGCTTACCCCAAAGCAAATTGCGCTAAACCTCTCACTTAATGTCAGTACATGCTATCACCTTCTAAACACGTTGGTACACGAAGGGTATGTTATTAAAGACCCTGACACACGGTTGTTTCGCTTAAGCGGTAAGATTGCTTACACCGCTTTTGAGCTTAGCTCGTCTGCTCAGTTGGTGAAACAGCTAACGTCCCACGTACAAAGCCTTCAAGAAATAACGCAAGAAACGACATATCTAGCAATTTGGGATGGGCAAGACATCGTCTTGTCGGGGATTGCTGAAGCTCCTCAGGCTGTGCGAGTCAGATCATTGACGCTAGGCTTCAAAGATGCAAACCACGCTTCTGCTCTGGGTAAATCTATTTTAGCGCACTTAAATGACGAACAGGTTGACCGGTATTTTGAGAGATATGAGCTGCACCCCTATACATCAAACACAATCACAAGTGTATCTGTCCTGAAGCAATATCTCCGATCTGTACATCAGATGGGGTATACGGTGGATGATGAAGAGTTTCTGCCTGAAGTCCACTGCTTCGGTGCGCCTATTTTTGACGCCTATGACCAGATCATTGCATCTATCGCTATTTCTATGCCTGCGAACCGGGCGAGAAAAAATAGAGATGGCTTCATAGACAATGTCAAAAAAGCGGCCGAAGCTGCATCACATACCCTAAGCATTCTAGGTTATGTGGGGCCACAGTCTCACATAAATCGTTAGCTAATGAGCACTGTAGGAATCATTGCGAACCCCGCATCTGGGAAAGATATAAGACGGCTAGCAGCGCATGGTTCCGTTTTCAACAACAACGAAAAAATTAACATCGTCCAAAGAATGCTGTTGGGTTTGGAGGCGTTGGGAATTGATCGAGTTTTGGCAATGCCCGATAGATCAAGCCTTGTGCGGCAGGCTGTCGAGCGATCAAAGGTCTCTTTGGGCGTCGAATATCTTGATTTTCCTTTAGAAAATAATGGAAACGATAGCACGACGGCCGCAAAGATGATGGTTGAGGCAGGGGTTAGCTGCATTGTGACATTGGGCGGCGATGGGACAAATCGCGCGGTAACCAAAGGCTGTGGCTTTGTTCCGCTCGTCCCCATTTCTACCGGTACCAACAATGCGTTTCCCGTGATGGTTGAAGGGACGCTGGCGGGGCTGGCCGCGGCCGTTGTTGCCCAGAAAGTGCCAGGTGTTTGGGAAAAAGGCGTTCGGCTGGCGCGACGCTTGGACATTTATCGGGAAGGTGAACTGATTGATTTTGCCCTCGTTGATATTGTGGCATATGCAGACAGGTTTGTTGCCAGCGGTGCGATTTTAGACCCTGAAAAAATCCATACAGTTGTTTTAGCCCACTCAGTTCCAGGAACGATCGGTGCTTCAGCAATTGGTGGCTATTTACCCCAAAGTGCGGATAGAAAAGGGGACGGGATGTGGCTGGAACTTGGTAAAGAAGGGCAGCCTCTTCTCTGTCCAATCGCCCCTGGCTTAATGGCTAATCTGACTGTTAAGTCATGGCGTAAATTTCGAGTTGGAGATAGAGGGGCTGTCACAATTTCCCCAGCGGTTCTAGCGTTAGACGGGGAGCGAGAAATACCAATCAGATCCGATGATGTGATTGAAATACGACTGAGCCACAACGGCCCTCAGGTGGTTGATGTTCAAGCTGCCTTGGCAGCGGCAACTCAAGCAGGCGTATTTTTGAGATAGAGCTAGTGTTTGACCAAACAAATATTGCTGGGTGATGGCATAGGACAAACACTTAAAGCTTTGCCATTTTTAAATAAGCACCAGCTAAAAGAAGTTTGGCAAAGCACTAGTGCAAATAGGCTTTCGTAGCCAACAGACTGAAAGGCATTAAGCCACTTTGCCTAAAGTACAGCAACCCACTAGACCTTTTTGGTCACCTATTTATTTCGCGCTGTACTCGTTAAAAATTAGGAGAAAAAAATGGCTTTAGATAAAGACACACTGATGGACATGTACCGGATGATCGTGCTGATTCGAACATTCGAAGAGCGATTAGGGGTCACGTATTATGAAGATAAGCTGCAAGCATTTGATATTGCTGCGGGCCCTATCCCCGGGGAAATGCACCTTTATTCTGGCCAAGAAGCGGTTGCGGCAGGTGTGTGTGCGCATTTGCGCCGCGATGACCCGGTGAC
>JBCCSO010000720.1:0-3160 GCA_039199965.1 Chloroflexota bacterium
ACGCCTGCAGGTCAGGTCGCTGACGTGGAAATCACGGCCGCGTATGATGATCTTGAAGCGATTCGAGAATTTGCCAAGCAGGTTGACGTTATCACCTACGAATTTGAAAATGTCCCGCTTATGTCGGCTATGGCGGCCGATGAGATCACGCCGGTCCATCCAAACCCACGCATTTTGGCCATTGCGCGCAATCGGGTGCGGGAGAAAAGCTACATGCAGGACATTGGCATTCCAGTGGCACCGTTTCACCCGGTCAACAGCCTGCAAGACCTTGAACTGGGGCTAAAAAATCTTGGTGTCCCCGCAGTGCTTAAAACGGCCGAAGAAGGATACGACGGCAAAGGGCAGGTCAAAATCAATGATCCGGCCGAAGCTGAGCAGGCTTGGCAAACGGTGGGTCAAAAGCCCTGCGTTTTGGAAGTATGGATCACCTTTGAACGGGAGATTTCTGTGCTAGGCGCCCGTGATCAACAAGGGGGCTTCACCAGCTATGGCCCGATCGAAAACGATCATGTTAACCATATTCTAGATGTATCCATGATTCCGGCTGAAGTAAGCAACTCCATCGCAGAAAAAGCGATTTTGTCCGTCCAAACGATAATGGAGAAACTCAACTTGGTCGGACTCATTTGCATTGAGTTTTTTGTCACCACAGATGGTAAATTGATCGCTAATGAGATTGCCCCCCGGCCGCACAACTCCGGGCATCTAACAATAGAGGGGCATGTTACCAGCCAGTTTGAGCAGCAAATGCGCACCATCATCGGCTGGCCAGTAGGGGATTCAAGCCCCATCCAACCAGCTTGTGGGATGGCAAACCTGCTGGGCAACATTTGGCCGGATGGCAGTGATCCGGACTGGCAAAGAGCGATAAAGGATGGCAGCGTCAAGCTCCATCATTATGGTAAAGCAGAGGCACGCCCCGGCCGAAAAATGGGGCACTTGACGACGGTGGGAACCGACAGATTTGAAGTGAAGGCGAAGTTACTTGAGGCTAGAGCAAGGCTCTAAGACCTTTCAGGTTTTAAAAACCTGAAAGGTCTAAATGGACCAAATGAACGATTGGTTTGAAGAAGACAAATTTCATGACGAATGCGGTATTTTTGCCGTGTATGCACCCAGCCGCGACGTCGGCCGGATGACTTTTTTTGGACTACATGCCTTGCAGCATCGGGGGCAAGAAAGTGCGGGAATCTGCACGTGGGATGGCCAGATGACCCACATGCACAAGGCGATGGGTCTCGTCCCGCAAGTCTTTCGCGAAGAAGACATCAAAAAACTAACCGGCACCATGGCAATCGGCCACGTGCGCTATTCCACCACTGGATCAAGCCACGTGCGCAACGCTCAGCCAACGCTGGTTGAAACGATTAAAGGTCCCTTGGCGTTAGGCCATAATGGAAACTTGACCAATGCGCTTGATTTGCGTCGTATTTTGCTTGAGCGCGGCGTTGGCTTGTCTGCCACAACAGACAGCGAGGTTATTACTCAAGTATTGGCTTCTCCCCCTGAAATTTGGTTAGACACAAAGGTTACAGAGTCAATTCCATTAACCGTCGTAAACGGAAATGGACACTACAACGGGAGCAACCACATCAAAAAAGGGCTCGATGGAAAGGCCAATGGAACTCTGAGCAAAGCAGGCTTTCAATCTGAGGCTGGCGGCCGTTGGGAACCCCATCTAAAAGCCTTGATGCATGTAGCTGAAGGGGCATATAGCCTCGTTGTGATGACAGCCGAGGGGCTGTACGCCATGCGTGATCCGCTGGGGTTACGGCCGCTGTGCATTGGGGAATTAGACGATGGCTACGTAGTTGCCTCAGAATCGTGCGCTATTTTAACGGTTGGCGCCAAATTTGTACGGGATGTTGAACCGGGCGAAATTATTCGGTTAGATAAAAATGGGATCACCTCAATTCACGGCGTTGACTCACACAAAAAAGCGCTCTGTATTTTTGAGTATGTCTACTTTGCCCGACCAGACTCAAAGTTTGAGGGGCAAATCATTCACGATGTTCGTCAACGCATGGGAGCCAAACTGGCCGAAGAGTCAGCCATTGATGCAGATTTTGTGATGGGCGTGCCTGACTCCGCGGTCCCGGCCGCCATCGGCTACAGTCAGCAGAGCGGTATTCAGTTTAACGAGGGGCTGACTAAAAATAGATATATCGGCCGGACGTTTATTCAGCCAGACAACGACATGCGCAAAGAAAAAGTGCGCCTAAAGTACAACCCACTACCCGGTAATTTAAAGGGGAAACGAGTCATTTTAATCGATGACTCAATCGTGCGGGGTAACACAATAGGTCCTATCATCGCCATGCTGCGTGAAGCAGGCGCGAGCGAAGTACATGTGCGTGTATCCTCTCCACCGGTCAAGCATCCGTGCTTTATGGGAATCGATATGGCGACTTACAATCAGCTTATCGCTCACCAGTTTAACTTAGAAGGCACCCGCCGCCGCATCGGGGCGGACTCTTTAGCCTATTTGTCGCTACCTGGTATGGAAGAGGCAGTGCGTGAAGCATCAAAAGATCCAGACGGTGGGTATTGTCATGCCTGTTTCTCCGGTGAGTACCCGCTAGAAGTCCCAGATTGGTTGTTTGAGTCAGATCGCAATAAATACGAATTTGAAAAGATGTGGGGAGAGTAGCTGTTAGCTTTTGGCTGTTAGCTTTTGGCTAATAGCTAATGGCTAATAGCTATTAGCTATCTATGAAAGTTTTAGTAATCGGAAGTGGTGGCCGTGAACATGCGATGGCGTGGAAGCTGGCTCAATCGAAATTGGTGCATGAGGTTATTGTTGTCCCCGGAAATGGGGGAACAGCTTGGCCTAAAGATGATCATTTAGCCTCATGTCGCAACGTTGCTGGAAATGTTGAAGATATTGGTGAGCTATTAGCCATCGCACAAGCGGAAGGGATTGGCCTAACGGCCGTAGGACCAGAAGTGCCGCTAGCATTAGGCGTAGTCGATGCATTCCAAGCAGCCGGGCTGAAAATTTTTGGCCCTACCAAAGCGGCGGCTCAACTTGAAGCTTCGAAAGCATTTAGCAAAGACTTTATGGCTGAGATGGGCATACCCACAGCCGCATTTGGAACGTTCACAGACAAAGCCCAAGCGCTGGCATATTTAGACACCGTTGATCATCTGGTTGTGG
>JBCCSO010000721.1:0-3153 GCA_039199965.1 Chloroflexota bacterium
AGACGGTGATGACAACGATAATACCAACTTCACGGTTGACTTTGGTGTTGTGCTTGAACCAACGGCCGTCGAGCTAGTCAGCTTTAGTGGCACGTGGAAAGGCGGCCGTGATGTTGCAATCAGGTGGCAGACGGCGTCAGAAGTCAATAACTTTGGCTTCAAGGTGCTACGCAGCGCAAACGGTAACTTAGCAACTGCAACAGAAGTTGAGTTTGTTCTAGCACCATCGTCAGACGGGCTTGCACCGGGCAACAGCTATTCTGTGTCAGACAGTACGCCTGATTTCGGAACGTACACTTATTGGCTGGTTGACGTTGATACCAATGGCCTTGAGACCGTACACGGCCCTGTATTTGTCACTACAGAGCCAAGATGGCCAATCTTCATACCGCTGGTTGTAAGATAGCCCGGTCTTGATATTTGATTGATTATCCCAAGCGGGACTAGCTGTATGGTTAGTCCCGCTTTTGCTTTCAAAGCCATCGTGTGGCGGTTATGGTAAAATCTGCACTCCCAACATAAAGATCTGTGAAACTGAGCTGATGACCCTTCTAGAAAAGCGCCGCGCAATTAGAAAACTTGTTGACGAAACCAACCCGGCCGATGCCATGGCGGCGTATTACGCCTTTTACCATGATGATGACCGCACATCGATTGTTACCAATCAAGACATCGCCCCAGATGAGCCTCAGAGCGTTGAGGCATATGCAACTGTCTCGCGCACCGGCATGGATCTCTTTCGGCCGCTAATTACAACCCGGCTCAATATTAGCGATCTGAACAATAGTGCACAGTTGCTCAAGGCGGTGTTACCACCCGGTGCAGAAGCCTTCATGGCCGCCCCTATTAGCTATGACCCGCTCATACGAGCCATCTTTGAAGTCAAGTCCGAACAAAAACTGCACTTGTACATCTATCCGCACGGTATCCCTGATCCCATTATCAATATTTTTGTCAGTCAAGACGGGTCCAGCCCGACGCCCCGATTTATGATTAAACAGACGCTAAACGGACAAAGCGTAGTGGTTTCAAGCGCGGGTGTGAACTGGATGACGCCTAGCTATGCTGAAATTGCGGTACGCACATGGTCAGAATACCGGCGCAAGGGGATGGCTAAAAGCGTAGTCAATGCGCTTACCCGTCACATTATTGAAACGGGCCGTCGCCCCCTGTATGCCGTCCAAGACACCAATCACGCCTCGATTGAGCTTGCTAGGACCGTTGGGTTTCAAGACAGTGGATTCAGGCAGACTATGTACGAGGTTCGGGCACCCTAACATACATTTTAGGTAACTTGTATGTAGTAACGGCTTTAGCCGTCTTTGCTTGGTGAATTCAGCGACTAAAGCCGCTACTACGAACATTTTTCTTGCCCTGCTGAACAATTACTATTTTAGTAACCTTCTAGGTATATCAATCCAGTGCGTGGCACTCCCAGGGATAAATCTTGGCTTACCATCGTTTGTTTGGGGAGTGCCACGCACTTTTATTGTTATTGTGACACCACCCGAATAGTCATCAATTTTGATCAGCGGTACACAGGTTAGAGGGCCAAAAAATTATCACCTTTCACGGGCGGGGGGCGAATAGTAGGGTAAATCTACATTTATCTGTTAAGCGTTTTACCTTTAGGTATTCAGTTCTAATAGGCCGTGAAAAATTTCACGCAGTCTTGATAGACCCCAAAAATCATCCATAGTTAAATAGATTACAGCAGTAAGTATTAAAAAACTGACTCAGCTTGTGCGAAGAGTCCATTCGATAACTCAGACAGAATTCGCCAAACGCCATTATTTTTCGTGCGAATTCTAGAGTTGACACATACCGCAGTATCTAAGATGTAATCAACTAAACATGCACAGCCTGAATCTAATATCCAAGCGATGCGGAGGTGTTTTGGCTATGGAAACAAAAGACGGCGTAGTTAAGTGGTTCAGCCGGGTAAAGGGGTACGGATTTATTCAACCCCAAGACGGCGGCTCAGAGGTTTTTGTTCATTACTCAGCCATTGAGGGTGAAGGTTACCGCAACCTCTTTGAAGGTGATGAAGTCAAATATGTTGAAATTGATCAAGGCAAAGGGCCACAGGCTCGAAATGTAGTAACCAACGATAGATAAAAATCTAATTCATTTTCAAACTTTTAAAGCGACGCTGATGGTTAATCATCAGCGTCGCTTTTTTTGTTGATCGTTAGAATTGAGCGAGCGTTCCTTCGGCTCTGGCCCTGTTCACTGCCAGACGGAAAAGCCATAAAGCAATGGGGAACAGCACGGCGCAGAAAATGAGTAGGATTACCAAGTCAAACCAAACCTCTGTCAGATTTGCGCCAGTTAAAAGCGTTTTACGCATGGTGCGCAGTGAATAAGTGATGGGGAGCGCGGCCGAAATTGGCCTGAGCCAGTCAGGCAGCAGCTCAATCGGGTAGTAAATGCCGCCAAACAAAGCTGAAATGCTGCTCACCAATGAAGTGACAGGGTCTCCTCGTTTGATCACCATGATGACCCCGGCCGCGATGATGCCGATAGCGGCAAATGAGATGATCGAAATCGCCAAGCAAAAGAGGGCTAGAGGCCAGTTTGCATTGGATAAATCCATCCCCAAAGCTAAGCCAAGGCCGATGTAGACGAGTACTCGAAACGTTGTAAACAGATAGTTCCACGCGGCCGAACCGATGATGATGCTTGAAACTGGAGTTGGTGTCATAAGCATCGCTTCTAGCGTGCCTGTTGTCTGAGCCTGACGCAGGCTGCCCGCAAACCCGTTTAACCCCAGCCCAAAATAGCTGTTAAACGCAATCCCCAGCAAGACAAACGAAAAGTAGTCTCCGCCAAATTCTCCCAAAAGAGGCTGCGCTGAAGGGCCTACGAGCTGGGCAATGAAGAAAAATGTAAACGCCCGAAAAAATATGCCAACAAAGCTCAGCACAAACGCAGATCGATAGCTGATCTGCGTCAAAAAGTCGCGGGTAATAAATGCTCTAAGCAGCCTCACAAACTATTTGTTGCCTAGTTCAACTGAGCGCTTGTAGGCGGCCCAAATGCCACTGCTGATGGTAGAGCGCAGGCCACCTTCTTCCAGCGCTGAGAATCCCGCGGCCGTGGTGCCACCGGGCGACGTAACGTTGTTACGTAGAACGGCCAAATGTTCGTCTG
>JBCCSO010000722.1:0-3143 GCA_039199965.1 Chloroflexota bacterium
ATAAAGGGTTATATAAAGTAATGTGCTTAATGTCGTTAATGAAGCTTAATTTACAACTTACCGTTTTGAATAATGCGCAAGTTTAAGCTGAACTGGTTGTGATCAGCGTAGGCAATAGCTCCCTTCAATGAGGTTGGAAGGATTTATGTTGAAAAAATTATTCCGGCCAGCTTTCGATGATGCGCTTGATTTCTGAGCAGAATCCATCTGCCACAGCGCCGTCCATTACTCGATGGTCGAAGCTAAAGCTGATGTACGTACACGGCCGGATGTGCATCCCACCGTCAATGACTTTGACCCGCTCTTCAATGGCGCCTACCCCTAAAATGCCCGCCTGCGGCTGGAAAATGATGGGCGTGCCCGCAATCGATCCGGCCGCGCCGTGATTGCTGATTGTAAACGTCCCGTCCTGCATGTCGGCCGGTTTAAGCTGGCCCGAATGGGCTTTGCTGGCTACATCTCCAATAGCTCGTGCCAGACCCTTCAAGTTGTACTCGTCCGCATGATGAATAACAGGAGCGTAGAGTCCGTCTGGTACGGCCACAATCATCCCCACGTTGATGTCCCGCTTTAGCTCGATCTGATCATCGTGGAACTGGCTATTGACCAATGGAAACTTCTTGAGCGCTTCGGCCGTAGCGTGTGCGATATAGGCCATGTAAGTGAGCTTAATCCCGTCGGCCGCGTAATTTGCCTTGTGTTTGGCGCGATGGCTGGCCACACGCTGAAAGTCGAACTCAAACACAGTGGTCACGTGTGGACTGGTTGCCAAACTGCGCACCATGTGCTCCGCAATAGAGCGCCGCATGGGGGTTAGATCAACGATTTCAGATTGTGGATTTGCGATTGGCTCAGTTTTACTTTCATTCTTATTTGACTGTTGAATGTCACTCGTCAAAGGTTGATCGTATTCAATGCCCCTCTTTACTCTTTTCTCTCTACTCTTTTCTATGTTTAGAAAGGCAACCACATCTTTCTTCGTGATCCGTCCGTTTCTTCCCGTGCCATCGATCAAAGTAACATCCAAAGCATGTTCTGCCACCATCCGGCTGACAACGGGACTCAGACGCAGTTCTCTTTCTGGTTCAGCCAACACCGTTTTCATGGGCAACTGTGTGCCGTTCCGCTGCCCATTGTTTGTTGTTCGTTGTGTGTTGCCCATTTCTAGCTTAGCCACGGCTGATCCATCAATATCCAAGTGACACAAAACTGCTCCCGGTCGCAAAACATCCCCTTCATTGACCAAAATCTGAGCTATTACTCCGGCCGATTCTGCCACCACTTCCATGGTTACCTTATCAGTTTCAACCTCAAGAATCGGCTCATTCTCAGCTACAGGTTCACCGACTGTCTTCAGCCATTTGCCGATGGTGTACTCAACCACGTTTTCATCAATTTGAGGGAGGGTAATTTCAGTCATTGTTAGTTTGTTAGTTGATCAGTTTCAAAGCCAACCCTTCGACAAGCTCAGGGCACGAAGCCAAAAGCGTCGCTGCGCTTGCATGCTAAAAATTAATCAACTCTTCAATCGCTTTGCTGATCCGCTCAGGCGTAGGCACTACACCGGCCATCAAAGTTGGCGAATAGGGGACTGGCACTGCTGGAGCTGTCACGCGCCGCACTGGGCCGTCAAGCGCCAGAAATGCCTCATCCGTGATGACGGCCGCAATTTCAGCACCAAATCCACCCCGGCCGATGTCTTCATGTACGATCAGGCACTTGGAGGTTTTTTGTACAGACTCCAAAACCATATCTTTGTCCCACGGCATGAGCGTGCGTAGGTCAATAATCTCAATCGACTGACCCTGCTCTTTGAATGTTATGGCCGCCTGCTCACACAGCTCAACCATGGCTCCCCACGTCACAATTGTGAGATCATCACCAATAGCTACTTTTTTGCCTTTGCCAAAAGGCAGTACAAAATCATCTCCGGGATAACTGCGTCTGGCCCAAGCTGCGTCTAGCATCGCTCTGTGCTCAAAGAAGATAACTGGATCATTGCCCCGTAGCGCTGAGCGCAATAGCCCGGCCGCATCTTCAGCATTAGACGGCACCGCAACCTGCCATCCCGGCTGATGGGCAAAGGTAACCTCACTCGTCACACTGTGCCACGGATCGCCAATCTTGCGATAGCCGCCGGGTATTCTGACCACGATGGGGGCCGCGAAGCGGTTTTTTGTGCGCCAGCGCAGGGTGCCGCAGTTGTTTAACTGCTCGGTAGCGGGATCAGCATATTTGCGGAACTGAATTTCTGGTACAGGCATCAGCCCGGCCAGCGCCATCCCTACCGCCCGGCCGATGATACCTTCTTCTGACAGGCTGGTGTCAAACACCCGTTGGTCACCGTATTTTTTTTGTAGCCCCAGCGTAGCCGCGTGGACCCCCCCTTTGAACCCAACATCCTCACCAAAAACCGCCATACGGGGATTAACGGCCAGCTCTGCATCGAGCGTCATACGAATGGCATCGATCATGTTCACTCGGCCGCCGACAGGTTCTGGCTCGTCTGTTCCTTTAGGCAGATAGATGTCTTCCGCTTCAAGGCCGCCCGTTTCAGCAGGATCGGCCGGGTTGTACCAAACTTGCTGCGTGATTTGGCCCACGTCTGGTTCAGGAGACGTCATTGCTTGAGCCAAAGCCTTCTCTGCGTCTGATCGTGCCTGATCTGCTAAAGAATCCCATGCTTCGGCCGACATAAAATGGGGAACTAAAAAGGTCCTGAGCACAGTGATCGGGTCTCGCTCTGTGTCTTTGGCCCGTTCATCATCACTTTTGTAAGCCTGATTGTCATGCCCAGAATGACCAGACATCCGCTGGCAGGTCAGCCGTAGGAGTCCGGGACCTTTACCTGACCGGACAAACTTAACCGCTTCATCAATCAGAGAAGCGGTTTCTGGCGGATTTACCCCATCTCCGTCCCAAATTTGCAGGTTGTTGAAGGAGGCTAAGTTAGCCGCAATATTCCGGCCGGGAGTCTGAAAATCGCTGCGCACAGAAATGCCGTATCCGTTGTCCTCAACCAGAAACAGCACGGGCAAATTGAGCGTGGTTGCCATGGTGATGGCAGCCCAAAAGCCGTTGGCTGCAACAGAGCCATCGCCCCCCATGATGACCGCAATGCTGCCGTCATTTTCTGTTTCACC
>JBCCSO010000723.1:0-3141 GCA_039199965.1 Chloroflexota bacterium
GCAACGGCCGGGTGCTGGGTGAGCAGATAGACAACCCAACTCATCAATTTGGCCACTGTCTCATGCCCTGCAAAGTAGGTTGACACCAGTTCGTCACGCAGCTGCTGGCCGTCCATCCCCTCCCCAGTGTCTTCATCACGGGCCAAGAGCAGCATAGACATAAGGTCACCGTGGTCTTTACCCCCCTTGCGCCAGTCGGTTACCATCCGCGCGATGAGCTCATCCATTTGGGCCACGGCCGCTCGCTGGCGCAAATGCCTTGGGATCGGCATCCATTCAGGCAAAGGCAAGGCGCGAAACTGACCGCTTATGGCGTCAGCAAA
This sequence comes from Chloroflexota bacterium, assembly GCA_039199965.1. Classification (GTDB taxonomy): domain Bacteria; phylum Chloroflexota; class Anaerolineae; order Promineifilales; family Promineifilaceae; genus WTJY01. Next base: position 324 of record JBCCSO010000723.1, read on the forward strand.
AATCTCCATGATCTGCCCTACTTTTTCTGTGCCCCCGTAAACCCGTGTGCCAAACAACGTGCGCGCCACAATGTGCATGGTGAGTTTGACCATACTTTTTTCAAAATCAAACGTCTCGCCACTCCGCCACTTTGCCATTTCTTGCTCAGTCAATTCAACCATCGATTCCGCATAGGACTCAACTCGTTTCTTCTGAAAGGCTGGCTGGGTGAGCTTGCGCTGCCGTTTGTGAGACTCTCCCTCATTCAAAATTAGCCCGTTCCCCAAAAAGCGGCGCACCATCTTCTGGGTCATGGCGGACTTCCGAAACTGATCCGCATGGGACACCAAGACTTGACGAGTCAAATCCGGATGATTGAGCAGATATAAATAGGTGCCGGGTCCGGGATTTAGGCGGACCACGCTTCCGTAACTCCTTGTGGCATTCACTAGGTACGCAAGGAAATCAGCGCGTAAAGTCTTGAGCTGGTAATAGAAATTTTCGGCCGGGCCGGGGGGTGTTTTGACCATCACTGCTGATTCTAGGAGTCCTAGTCCGAAAATCAAAATACAAACCGATTTATGCTTTCCCTATTGAACAAACAGCAGACTTCGGAAGTTTCGCATTTCTCAACTTTGGCATTTGAGACCAAAACTTTCGAAGTCTCTCTCAAGCAGAGGTTAATATGCAAAACAGTCAGTATCAATTCACATCGGCCGATTTACATTTATGGGCTGAAAAAGACCTAGTTTCAGATCAACAAGTTACATCAATTGAGGCCTTTGTGGAAGCTTTCGGAACCGTATCAGAACAGCTGGATAATGCTCCAGAACAGCGCAAAGGGTTCAACATGATTTCCATCGCCTATTATTTTGGTGGATTTATGGTGCTGCTCGCCTACACCATTTTCATGGGTATTCAGTGGGACTCTATTTCTTATGGCGGGCAAGTGGCCGTTTCGGCCGTGACAATCGGTGTCCTTTGGGGCATTGGCTTCTATCTCAAGCAGTTGGAGTTCAAAATGGCGGGCAACCTGCTCATTTTTGCTGGTACCGGCATTACTCCGCTTTTGGTCTATTCAGCTCAGCAGATGCTAGGGCTTTGGCCTGACGACTTTTACTACGCAGATTTCTACGATTATGCAGCAAAAACTTGGGTCCCGATGGAGCTTATCAGCATTGCAGTGGCAGCCCTCGTTTTATGGCGCACCCGCTTTCCGCTGATCACACTACTCATCTCATTTTGGTTGTGGTTCTTGTCTATGGACTTGATCCGATTGATCTATCAAAAGCCATCATGGGATTGGTCAACTGAAGAACAAGTTGTTAGCACGCTGTTTGGTTTGGCCATGTTAGCCATCGGGTACGCCATTCAGTATTTTTACAAAAAAGAGTTCAGCTTTTGGCTATATCTTTTTGGCCACATTATTGTGCTGTGCCATCTGTCCGCCTTGACTCTAGATCAAGAAGGCTTTTTAGGATTGGTCTTCATTGTCGTGTACATCGCTTTTGTGGTGGTCAGTGTCAAGCTACAAAGTCGAGTATTTCTCGTTTTTGGTGCCCTAGGCGCATACAGCTATGTCTGCTATCTTGCCTTTTCCGTATTCGACGGGGCATTGGGATTTGTCTTCTCGCTCGCATTTTGTGGTCTCATCCTAGTAATAGGGGCGGTTGGCTACCAAAAATATCTGCGGCCGATCTTAGCTACGGCTTAAACTTTGAAGATTGGGAAGCTTATGAAATAATCAAGGGTGACAAGCTTTAATGAGTGCCCTGCACTCTCAGGCATTGTCCCTTTTCTAACATAAGCAGAGGAAAAATGACCGCACTCGAAAATCTGTCTGAAAAAGAATACAACCAGCGCAAGCGCAGCTGGGCAATGTATGACTGGGCCAACTCAGCATTCATCCTAACCATTGTGACGGCCGTACTCCCCATCTATTACAGCGATGTGGCCGGCGCAAACTTACCCAGCCAAGCGACTGCGACCCAATACTGGAGTTTAACGCTTAGTATCTCCGTTTTAATTGTGGCACTGCTCTCACCCATTTTGGGAACGGTTTCAGACATTTTACGCGGCAAGAAAAAGTTCTTAGCAGCCTTTACTGGATTAGGCGTTATTGGGACGGCGCTGCTTTACTTTGTGCAATCAGGCGATTGGCTGATGGCCAGCATCTTTTTCATCATCGGCCGGGTCGGTTTTGGATCGGCCGTTGTCTTCTACGATGCTCTGCTCCCCCATGTGGCCAAAGAAGAAGACCAAGATAGGGTTTCAACTACAGGTTATGTCTTTGGTTATCTGGGCAGTGGGCTGCTCTTGATCGGCAACATCGCCATGATCCAGCTTATTCCCGGCACCTTGGGCGTTCGGCTTTCCTTCTTAACCGTTGCCCTCTGGTGGATGATTTTCGCCATCCCCATTTTCCGCAATGTGCCTGAACCCTCGTCGGCCACAGAGGAACTGCAGCCGGGCGAGTCACTCATTGGCACCGGGTTTAAGCGAATGTTTGCCACCATTCGGGAGATTCGGGACTTTAAATACCTATTCACGTTTTTGATCGGCTTCCTAATTTACAACGATGGCATCAATATCATCATCGGTGTCGCCGCAATTTACGGCCGGGAATTGGGCTTCCCCTCAACACAGCTCATTTTAGCTATTTTGCTGGTGCAGTTTGCGGGTATCCCCTACACCATGATTTTCGGGAGCCTGCCATCACAAGAAAATAAATGGCAGCCGCGCTTTTTGGCCTTTGTCATCTTCAACATTGTGGCCCTACCGCTGGTCGGTATAGGGGGTAAATTCCTTTTGCCTCAAACCATCACCGGCCGACCATCA
>JBCCSO010000724.1:0-3136 GCA_039199965.1 Chloroflexota bacterium
ACATATTCTTCAATGTGCCAAGAGGGCCAACCTGTCGGGGTCGATGGGTAGCCGCTTGCACCCCCATAGTGAATGCACACGGCCAAATCGTGCTTGACGGCCGCTTCCAAAACCGGCCAGAAATTTCGCGTGCCATACAAATGCTGTGACCGCACCGGCAGAAATATCTGCACAAAACCGGGATGATTTCCCCAATGCTCAATTTCTTCCACTGCCAGCGCAGGTACTTTGCTGGGGACCACAATTGAAGCGCGTAATCGCTTGTCCTGTTCAAGCCAATGCTCAGCCTGCCACTGATTTACCGCTCTGGCACACGCGGCTGCCATGTCTGGGTTATGCAGGCTGTCAACTTCATAGGTGCAGTTGAGAATCGCCAAATCAAGCTGGTTTGGATCGAGCACGTGCTGTTGCAAATCAGCCAGTGTCGTTCCGGCCGTCGTCGCCAATTTCGGGTCACGACTTGTCTCAGCCCCAGCCGGATAGCTTGCGTCAATCGGCCCATTAAAACGGGAATTGCGAAAATACTCCTGCCAGTGTGTGTCAAAGTAGGGCATAAGCGCATCGATATTGGGAACAATGTTGTGAATATCAGCGTCGATCTTCATAAGGATAGTGTGGTTTTTGTTTCAGTTGTGGCAACAAGTTTGCCGCGTAAAATGACAAAGCGTTTGTTCGGCTGAAACTGGATCGCATGGTGCCAATCAGGAGCGTCGAGCACAACCAAATTTGCTTCAGCGTTTGGCCGGATACCATAGTCCATTTCAAAAAGTGCGGCCGGGATTGAGGTCACCATCGGTAAAACCTTGTCTACCTCGCCGTGCCACGCAAACCGGCCGTTGTGCGCCATAAACTGCGCCACCTCAAGCATGTCATTCCGGCCGAAAGGATAAAACCAATTGTCGACGTCATCTTGACCACAAGCAACGGGGACGTGCGCCGCCATCAGCTCTCGCACCCGCGTCATGCTGCGCGGCCATGGATGATGTGCTTCATCAAACTCCGTCGCAATCAGATTGACGTGGCTGTTTGAGAAAATCATGATACCAGCCTCTTTTAGCAGTTGGATCACCTCGGCCGCATATGCATCATCATAAAACGACAGAGCCGAACACTGCGTGGCCGCGACCCGCAAGTTGGGATGGCTCTTTTTTAGGGCGATGGCTTGTCTGGCAATCGTTTCGAGCGTGCGTAAATTAGGATCGGCCGCATCATCAACCACAAAATGTAGGTCACGCTCAAACTCTTGGGCTAGCGCAAAACACATCTCAATATGGGCCTGCTGCGCGGCCGTGTTTGGCTCAATCCACGGGATGCCGCCCACCACTTCAGCTCCCATCTCAAGCGCTTGGTGCATCAGCTCAGGTGTCGACTCAGTCAAAATGCCATCTTGCGGAAAGGCGACCACTTGAACTGCCATCCACGCCGCATATTTTTCTTGGATGGCGAGCATCGCGTCTAAGGCTGTCAGCCCAGAGACTTGGTCTACATCAGCAAACAGGCGGATAGCGCAGGTGCCGTTTTGGATAGCGAGCCGCATCACCTCGTCAACCCGCTCAAAGACGTTTTCTTTGGTGTACAGATGTTTGACGTGCTCAGCCGCTTCAAACAAGGGGAGCGCTTGAATCTCTTCCGGTAGCGTTTGGAGTAACCTGCGCCAGAACGATTTGCAGGCGTGTAGCTGCCCGTTCACAAACGCGGGAATGGTCAGTCGGCCGCCTGCATCTAGCTCTGTGGTGGCTGCTTCAGCTATCTGCGGCTTGATAGCCATGATCGCCCCTTTAAACATGGCGATGTCTACCACACGGCCGTCCATCAGTTTGGCATTGCGTAAAATCAGATCAAACATTGTCATTTACCCGTTTAAAAGTTCAAATTGACCCTTCAGATCGTATTGCGTGTTTCGTGAAAACGTACCACGCACCACGCTTCCAACTCTAAACAAATGCTTCCTTACTTATATTCACATCGGGTGCGCAAATAGAGTAAATCTCCGTTCCGATGAAGGCTGAGGGGCCGTGAGTAAGGGGCTTCTGTGGGATGCCACGCCACCCCTTCGGTGTAGCTGGGGCGGAATTTGGCATCTGACCGGCCGACAAACGAGGGGCACCAAGTCACAAACTCCTCATCAATTAACTTGGCCGCAAGCAGGCCCGCCTGCACTGTGCTACCCCCCTCAGACAGCAGATTGCGTACCCCGTAATCGCTATACAGCATGTCAACCGTCCGTTGTAGGTCCGCCCCGTTTTCACCCATCCCATGTACATCAACCGTAGCCGGAACTGAAAAGTTTTTGGCGTGATCAGCCCCATCGTTTGATGTTGCCAAAACGACGTGCAAGTCAGGTTGCTGAAGCGCAATGCCCTCAAAATTGATCCGGCCGTCGTGCGACAAAATCACCACAATAGGAGGCTTGGTATAACCAAAGTGTCTGCGCAACGCTTTGAACGATGCGGCCTCGTCTGGGAACAGATTCTCAGCCGTCCAATCTTGTTCAATCTCAAGCGTGATCGTGCCATACCCATTCATGATCGCATCGGCCCGGGTGCGCAAAAAGGCCATAAACCACAAGTCTGGCCTGTTGTTTTGGGTGATGTCAGCGCCACCCACATACCCTTCCTCTTTGTACGTAATCCGGCCGTCGCGCGAGATAGCGAAGTCAGTATAAACATATGGCCGACCGTTGATCTCTGGAATTTGCCAGTCACCCGGATAAAGGGATAGGTACTCTGGCGGAAGCTGTGCTGGGGCTTCTGGCAGATCGTTGAACAGTAGATGCCACAGTTCACCGGGGCCGATAGGTGGATGTTCCATTTTAAATTCCTCCGTAGTTGTGTAGCTGTGCCAAGTTGGGCATTTGTAGCGTGGTGCGTATTGCGTGGGTGTTGACACTTATACAGCACGCATCACGTAACACGCTGTTTGGGGCAGAATTTCTCATCCGCTGAACAATCACATCTTGTTTACACATACCAAGTCTGCTCAATCTTAGATTCAACCAAAAGATTGCCGTTTTTGAACGTCATTAACCGGGCAGGTGGGGCAAGGATAGCATCCTCGTAGTGGGTGGTGTTGAGCACAACTAGGTCGGCGGCACACCCCACAGCGATGGCGTGATTTTTGGTGCCCAGCGTGTTGG
>JBCCSO010000725.1:0-3134 GCA_039199965.1 Chloroflexota bacterium
ATACTCTTTGCAATAGCCAAACCTAGGCCACCGCCACCTTTTGCGCGGCTGCGCGCCTCTTCTCCCCGATAGAATTGCTCAAACACATGGGGCAAGTCGGCAACATCAAAACCTGAACCAGTGTCGGAAACAACGATCGCAACCTGATTATTTTCAGCTTTTGCCAGCACATTAATTCGTCCGCCAGCAGGTGTGTGCCTGCAAGAATTCTTGATCAGATTGCCCAATACGCGGCCGATCAAGCGCGAATCCATAAAAACTAGGTCCAATCCCTCTATATCAACGCGACAAGCAAGCTCTAAATCATTTTTACTTGTGAACGCCTCAAACTGCTCGCACACATCTGAAATCAAAGCACCCATTGAATTTTGCGCTTTTTCATATTTCAGCCCCCCTGACTCAAGCTGAGAATATTCAAACAGATCGTCCATTAGGGTATTGAGCCCCTCGATGTCTGCCAAAATATTCTTGTAGTAACGCTGCATGATGACAGGATCTTCTACAATTCCGTCACGCATCGCTTCCACCATAGCTCGCATACTGGTCAATGGAGTACGCAGGTCGTGACTTGTCCATGAAATAAGATCGCGACGCAGTTGTGTTAGTTCATTGCGAACCCCTTCAGCTTCCTCTAACTTTTCTGCCATATCGCTGAAGGCCCCTGCAACTTGCGATACTTCATCTCGGCCGCGGACACTCGGCCTCACTGCAAAATTACCCTCTGCTATTTCTTGCGCAGACATGGCAAGGTCACGTAGATCCGCTACGATGCGCCACGTCACGGCCAGTCCAAACGCGGCCGCTAAAATACTGGCAAAGACCAAAAGTGAAACGGCTAGGGGTAGATCGTGATCAGAGTTAAAGAACATCAGTCTCGCCCCATTCCAAAAGTTCATGATGATGAGAATCGCCGACCACACGTAAGCACTAATCAGAGTAAGCAGGAGTGAGCGACTCACCCTTGCGGTGTACCAAGTTGCAAGAAATCCAACCACCAAGGACATAACACCCGACGTTGCCAGAGGACCGACCAGCGGCTGCAGCTCTGAAAACGGAGCACCCATTAACGCACGGACTACAATCCAACCCAGCAGGAAGCTGGTGATCAGGCCCAACGTGCCGAAAATCAGATAGTTTAGGGTAATAGAGCGGCGCAATTGGGGAGCCGATGAGGGTGTCACAGTTGTCATGGGTTTATTCCTCTGGGGTAAATTTGTAGCCAACACCCCAAACAGTTTGGAGCCAGCGCGGTTTTCCCGGTGTCTTTTCAATTTTTTCGCGCACTCTACGCATATGGACAGTTACCGTATTTGGGTCTACGTAATCAGTCATTCCCCACACGCTTTCGAGCAGTTGGTCCCGAGTGAATACTTGCCGTGGATGCTCGGCCATAAATTTCAGTAGACCAAACTCTGTAGCAGTTAGGTCAACAGCATTGCCGCCAACTTTCACCACATGGCTCATCGCGTCAATTTCAAGTGCACCATCGCTAAAGTTCATAATATGTGTTTCCTGAGCTAAGCCATCCCGGCCGGAGCGCCGCAGCACAGCTTTTACCCTTGCTACCAGCTCTGCAGGAGAAAATGGCTTAACCATATAATCATCAGCGCCAAGTTCAAGCCCGTAAATCCGATCGATTTCTTGCCGCCGAGCCGTCAGCATGATCACGGCCGTATTTGTATACTTCTCGCGGATAGTCGTGAGTACAGAAAGCCCGTCAACTTCTGGCAAATTGATGTCAAGCACTACTAGAATCGGATTGTCTTCCATCTTGGCCAAAGCAATACGGCCGTCGTGTGCAAGATCACACACAAAGCCTTCTTTCTGCAAATAGAGACTAACTACCTCAGCTACGGCCGGCTCATCATCAACAATTAAAATTCTTTTTCCAACATGCTCTTTCATGAACAATGTCTCCTCTGGATGGTGATCTAAAGCAGAATCTGCCTTCTTGGCAGTGTTTCTAACTGATCACGTTTCTATTTTAAACTGATCCCCAGACAAATAAAATTGCAGGAAAATTACGAGTTTCCCTTTAGAATTAATACTTTCGTAAGATTTACACGCTAATTATTACGAAAAACGGCCCGCCGCAACAAGTACGACAGGCCGTTTGAGATAGTTTGTTTGAGGTAGTGTATGAATTACTCAACCGTAAACGTATAACTTACCACGTCGGTCTTGGTGCCATCCGGCCGAGTCCGCTGCGCATAAACCGTATGTTCGCCCGGCTCAAGAGCGGTTTGGAAATCACCGGTAAAGTCACCCGGAATTCTTAGTGGAACCTGTTGTCCGGGAAATTGGAATTCAATATCCAAATTTTCAGAATCAATCCCTACATTCCACGTGCTGAAGTCTTCAACGCTGGCATCTACAGCGGTCATTGTCACAAAAACTGGTGATCCATTAAGCGAAAAATCAAAGTTTTCTTGCTGATGACTGAACATAATGTCTTCAACCGTATATTCATAGGTAATCACATCACTGACGACGCCATTGGCATCAGTATATTGTACATAGACAGTGTGATCTCCCTTCTCGAACGGAATCGGGCCGATCTGGGTGTTGGCAATTGACCCAGTACCCACTTGGGTTGAACCGGTTGAAATCGATGGGACAGGATCATCAACCGAAAAGAGAATTTCCTGCACATTGCCTTCAGGCAAAAGGATAACGAGCAGCAGCCCCATATTCCCAAATGAATCGGCCGAATTAATCGCCATAAAGTCAACGGCTAAATTATCCACACTGGCGTATGAATCTAGAGTCGCTTGTGCATCACCCAACTCGTTTTGCGCCAGAGATTTATCAATAAAGAAGCTACTGAACTGTTGGGTCTGCTCCAGCTCAAAAACGCGATCGTAAGCGGCCGACTGTTTTTCTCTTGAGTCTAGGGTGAAGCTTGCTTGTAAGATTCGAGTGTATGCATTGCCAATTTCAAGAAATACGGGCGCATATTCTGGAGCTCGGTTACCTAGCATCTCCAAACGCACTAGCTGCTCATCACGAGAATCTAGCAGCAATGCTGACAGCATATCAAGAGTACGGTTATCCGGCTGCGAATTATACAGATCAGTGATAGTTTGGCGTGCCCTGCCAATCCCCTGAGTGGCTGTCAGCAGATTGACGTACTC
>JBCCSO010000726.1:0-3129 GCA_039199965.1 Chloroflexota bacterium
CGTTGGATCAATTGTCATGTTAATCGTTCTTGCGGCTCAAACCGCATTTGCAGGGGCACCAACCTATATCACCGGACTGGTGTTCATCGACTCAAATGAAAACGGGGTCTGGGATGCAGGCGAACGTGGGTATGAAGGTGTACAAGACATCCGAGAGAATGATGAAGGTGACTAGGTTGAAGACTATTATGGAACCCCCATAACCTTTGTGACAGCTGGTGGTGATGTTGTAGAAGATGGGTATACGCTTTTGAGCTCTGGCTTATTTGTACCTGACCCAGATGATGCATATGAAGACCAAGAATTCTGTACAGCTCAATCGCTTGAAGCATCTGATGTAGACAATTTAGATGTCGCGATCCGGCCGTGTGAAGGCACATTTGGTTTCATCACTTTCGTTGACGGTGAAAGCTGGTGGGATGTGGAAATGACTGTCCCCGATGGTTATCGTGCAACCACGGCTACTAAAATGACAGTTGGTGTTATTTCTGGCGAAGGAACAACGATTGATTTTGGGATTGCCCCTGCCAAATAACAAAGTACAGACCGAACGGGAAATCCACTTTAATCAAGCCATGGCTCGGTTCAAGAGCTATGGCTTGATTGCTTTTGTCCAGCTGTAGTTTGGCAAGATAGAAATCTATGTAGAAATTGCATGATCAGTGCATATTTTCTGCACAATTCATGCATATACTTTGGTTTGTAGCGAACAGGTCCTATAAATTGAACCTCGGAGGTAATTAGGTATGACGAACTCTAGAATACTTGTATGTGACGATGATCATGAAGTTGTTTTGCTCATGCGGGGTTATTTAGAAATGGCTGGGTTTGAAGTGTTGACCGCTTATAACGGAGATACAGCATTTCAAATGATGCGCTCAGAAAAGCCAGACTTGCTCCTAATTGATCTAATGATGCCGGGTAAAGATGGTATGGAAGTCACTCGATTAATTCGTAGCGACCCAAAAATTTGTGATACGCCCATCATCATGCTGACCGCCAAAGTCGACGAACCAGATCGCATCATTGGGTTAGAAATGGGGGCAGATGACTACATTACCAAACCGTATAGCCCGCGAGAGGTTGTGGCGCGGGTGAAAGCTCGTCTCCGAAATTTTGGCACTGAGTTGGCTCAAAAAAGTCGTCAATTAGAAACGGGTGGCATCTACTTAAATATGGATTATCGAGAAGTGACGATTGATGGTGAGCCCATCGAGTTAACCAATACGGAATTCAAGTTGCTGAGTGTTTTTATGGAAGATGTGGGGCATGTGTTTACCCGTGAGCAGCTCATTGACAAAGCCTTAGGCTCGAGTTACGAAGGTATTGACCGTACGCTGGACAGCCATATACGGAATCTGCGCAAAAAAATTGAAAAGGACTCCCGTAAGCCTAATTATTTGCATACGATTTATGGAGTGGGATATAGATTTAATTACCGAAAGGGGTAAATTAAATGAATAAAATTTGGATTCGGCTTAGCTTTGTCTTTTTATTTGTTCTTGCAATTTTAATTGTAACACCCATGACTGTGTATACGCTAAATGGTCTTCAAACACCTATACAGGCCTTGCCAGAGGTTGTGCCTAATATAGATCCTACAGATTTGAAGGCCATTGAAATTTTTGTAATGGATCAAATGTGGTTTGCGGTACGCACCATGTCGGTGGTTCTAATCATCGGTGCAGTTATTGGTATCACGATTGGCGTTGTGGCCAGTCGCTCTTTAACTCGGCCGCTAGATCGTTTGCGCCAAGCTGCAGAAAGAATTGAGCAAAATGATTTTAGCATTCGAGTGGAGCCACAAGGGACTGATGAAATTAAAGAGTTAGCGCGCTCATTTAATAACATGGCAGAGCAGCTTGAAACGGCCGAAGAGCTGCGCAAAAACCTGCTATCGGACGTGGCCCACGAATTGCGAAATCCTTTACACATTGTTAAAGGGAATATTGAGGCGATGCTGGATGGGGTTTTTGAGAAAAACGAAACCCATTTACTGCGCGTACTGCGCCAAACACAGCTTGTCGTCAAGCTAGTTGAAGATCTTGATGAAATCGCGCGAGCAGAAGCCAAACAGCTTAAGCTGAATCTGCGCTCAGTTAATCTAGGAAAGTTGATTTCTGATGTAACACAGTCGTTTGAACATAGTGCTCAAACAAAAAATATTAAATTGGTTGTTGTTATGCCGTCTCGACTGCCCGTGGTTGAAGCTGACTCTGATCGGATTAAACAGATTATGCTTAACCTTATTAGCAATGCATTCCGCTACACCCCAGAAGGTGGAGAAATTTTAATCGCGGCCGAGCAGACGCAAGAAGGCATTCAGGTGAGTGTAAAAGATAGTGGTGTTGGTATAAACCCGGCCGATTTGCCCCATATTTTCGATCGCTTTTATCGAACGGACAAAGCGCGGTCTCGGGCTAAAGGTGGGGCTGGCTTGGGCTTGGCTATTGCCAAAGCGCTTGTTGAAATGCATCATGGGAGTATTGAAGTTAGTAGTCCGGGAGTAGGCAAAGGGAGTATTTTTTCGTTTGTTCTTCCTGCCGCATCCTAAATAGTTCAAATGTGCCAGTTGAATATGCTCCGATAAAATTACCGTATGCAAAATCAGACAGGTGACAATGCTACGCTTCTTCGGCCAATAAAAATGCAAGACGTTAATTTTTTACAAGCTTTATACCGGGAACTCCAGCCGTTTGACCCCGTTTTGAGCATGGCCGTTTTTGAGCAAAAGCTAGCCCAAATCATCAATCGGGAGGGGATGAATATATTTGTTTTGGAATCGGCCGGACAAGTTGTGTCGAGCTGCTACCTCAATGTAATTCCGAATCTTACCCGCTCCGCCGCCCCGTATGCTGTCATTGAAAATGTGGTCACTTTAGAATCAGCTCGCGGCCGGGGATTTGGCAAGCAGGTCCTTCAATACGCTATTGATGCGGCATGGGAAGCGGGCTGCTACAAAGTCATGTTAATGACCGGTTCTAAGAATCTAGCTACCCATGCATTCTATCGAGCCTGCGGTTTTTCGGCCGACGAGAAGCAAGCGTACATTATTCGCGGACCAAACTAATCAATGCTTCATTTAAGAGAAATTCGACTTAATGAAATTCCGGCCGAGCTAGATCGCAC
>JBCCSO010000727.1:0-3128 GCA_039199965.1 Chloroflexota bacterium
CATGCTCCAAGTAGACTGTCCTGACTTAGCGATGGGGCGTCACATCAAGTTTCGTGATGAAAGCGATGAAGAGTTTATTCGCCATGCGGAGATGCAGGTTGATGCACTGAATCATGCCCTACAAAATATTCCAGCCGAAAACGTGCGCATGCATCTGTGTTGGGGAAACTATGAAGGGCCTCATAACCATGACATTCCGCTACAAAAGATCATGAATACTGTTTTTAAGATTAATTGCCAAGGTCTGCAATTTGAGGCGTCGAACCCCCGTCATGCACATGAGTGGGAAGTTTGGGCACAAGCAGATATCCCAGAAGACAAAGTGCTGATTCCCGGTGTAATTGATACCACAACTAACTTCGTGGAGCATCCAGATTTGGTGGCCCAGCGTATTCTGAACTTCACCAACATTGTCGGCCGGGACCGTGTGATTGCCGGTACCGACTGTGGATTTGGCACCTTCGCTGGGTTTGGCGCAATCCATCCTTCCATCTGCTGGGCAAAGCTAGAAGCGCTTTCGGAAGGAGCTAGTCGGGCATCTGCCAAGCTTTGGAATTAAAAAGGATGAAGTAGAAAGTAGGAAGTGTGAAGCGGTATCAATGCCGCTTCACACATCTTACTTTAAACTCTAAGCATGTCATGCTAAATGTAGAAATAAAAAATGACAGATTCCGTGAGATTGTGGATATCGAAGCGGGCATTGAGCAGGTGATAACCGGCTTTGACTTCCTCGAAGGCCCGATCTATCACCCTGCCTATGGTTCAGTGTTGTTTAGCGACATCATGGGGAACTCCCTTTATAGCTGGCACCCTGAAAATGGAATGAGCAAGAGGCGCATCAACAGCTACATGGCCAATGGGAACGCATACGATCATCAGGGACGCTTCGTCACTTGTGAGCATGCAACTAGTCGAGTCACGCGCACCAACGTCACGACAAATGTGTATGAAGTGCTGGCAACAAGCCATGATGGAAAGCAGTTGAACAGCCCGAATGACATTGTGGTCAAGCAGGATGGCACCCTGTACTTTACAGACCCAACTTCCGGCCGAAGCGCTGGCTTTGGCGTACCGCGTGAGCAGGAGCTTGACTTCCAAGGTGTGTACAGACTTGACCCGGACAGCAAAGAATTAACTCTGCTGATCGACGACTTTTCAAAACCAAATGGGCTGTGCTTCAACAAAGACCAAACGCTGCTGTTTGTCAATGATACAGACCGGCAGCATATTCGGGTGTTTGACGTGTTGGAAAACGGAACACTAGAAAACGGTCGCTTGTTTGCTGATCTGGAAGGTGATCTGCCCGGTGTGGCTGATGGGATGAAAATCGACGAAGACGAAAATGTGTACTGCTGCGGCCCAGGCGGTATTCAAGTTTTCAGTAAAGACGGGACGGCGTTAGGCACGATTATTATGCCGGAAAAAACGGCCAATTTTGTATTTGGTGATGCAGATTGCAAGTCGCTTTACGTAACAGCCTCCACATCTTTATATCGATTACGCGTCAAGGTACCAGGCTATCTCACGTTTAAACCGGCCGAATAGAGCAACAGCAATAAATTGATAAAAATAGCAACCGGCGCATTCTAATCAAGTCGGAGAATTGCTAAAATTTTGAATGCAGAGAGGCGGCCGCAAATACTTTTTACCCCCTATGTGTTGAAAAACAGATGTGAGGATCACAAACCATGACAGTTAGCTACTTAAAACAAGGTATTACCGAAACTGACTTTAGAGCCAACGAGCGCAAAACGCGCCAAATTGTGGAAGGCATCTTGAACGATGTCGAAGAGCGTGGAGAAGAGGCGATTCGCGAACTTTCAGCCAAATTTGACAACTGGAGCCCAGAGAACTTTCGCCTAAGCGACGAGCAGATTCAAGAGATTATTTCTGACCTGCCAGAGCAGACCATCGAGGACATCAAGTGGGCTCAGGCGCAAGTGCGCCGCTTCGCTCAGATTCAGAAGTCAGCCCTGCGCGACATTGAAATTGAGACGATCCCCGGCGTGATTTTGGGGCACAAGAACGTACCGGTTAACAAAGTGGGATGTTACGTGCCGGGCGGCCGCTATCCGATGGTGGCCAGCGCCCACATGTCTGTTCTGACCGCTAAGGTAGCGGGCGTAGGCAAGGTGATCGCGTGTACCCCACCAGACCCCAACACCGGCGTGCCACCGGCCGCAACCGTAGCTGCCATGTACTTTGGCGGCGCAGATGAAATCTACATTTTGGGTGGTGTACAGGCGATGGCCGCGATGGCTTACGGCACCAGCGAAATTGAGCCGGTTGACATGATCGTGGGCCCCGGCAACCAGTATGTGGCTGAAGCTAAGCGTCAACTGTTCGGCAAAATCGGTATCGACCTGCTGGCTGGACCGACTGAAGTGTTGGTGATTGCTGACGAAAGCTGTGACGCAGAGATGGTGGCGACTGACCTGCTGGGTCAAGCTGAGCACGGCCCTAACTCACCGGCCGTTATGATCACCAACAGCAAAAAATTGGCTGAGGAAACGATGGTTGAAATCGGCCGACAGTTGGAAGTGCTGCCCACGGCCGACATGGCCGGTGCTGCGTGGCAAGACTACGGCGAGATCATTCTGTGCGACACGCGTGAAGAAATGCTAGCAATGGCAGACGAAGTGGCCAGCGAGCACGTTCAAATCAACACGGAAGATCCAGACTATTTTGTAGACAACATGACCAACTATGGCGCATTGTTTATCGGCAATCGGACAAACGTCGCTTACGGAGACAAAGCCATCGGTACAAACCACACGCTGCCCACCAAGAAAGCAGCTCGCTACACCGGCGGCCTGTGGGTTGGTAAGTTCATCAAAACCTGCACTTATCAGCGGGTGGTCAGTGATGAAGCCAGCGCCCTAGTTGGTGAATACGCCTCACGTCTGTGTGAAATCGAAGGATTCATGGGGCACAAAGCGCAGGCTGACTTGCGGGTTGAGCGATACGGCTAGGCAAGTAAGAAGTTATAAGTGTAAAGTGTGAAGTAAGTGACCCGTCCTGAATATAGTTGACACATATAGTATCCATCAGGATAGAAACATGAATCAAAAAGAAACAGTCAGAAGATACAGCCAAGCTTTCAAACTACAAGTTGTGCGAGAGTATGA
>JBCCSO010000728.1:0-3127 GCA_039199965.1 Chloroflexota bacterium
GCCACGGTCGCCATCCCGACTGTGTCAATTTCACGCATCGTAAAAACGTTGAGCTTAGAGTCATTGACCCGCACCGCTTCCGTTTTGTCCACATCCCGAATGCCGATTTGCACAATGTTTTCGGCCGGGATGGTTACCCCGCTCCCGATACTGACGAGCTGCTCTGCCCCATCACCGGTAATGACAGCAACCGGCATCCCGTGAATATTGCCGCTGGGCGAGCTTTCGGGGGTATTAAAGTCGGTGTGAGCATCGATCCAGATGACACCCAGCGTTTCGGGTGATCCGTTGGCGGCCGCTTTGACGCTGCCAATACTGATGCTGTGATCGCCGCCCAAAAACAGGGCGAAGTAGCCGTTATCAACGCAGGTCCGGCCGGTTTTGTAGATTTCAGCGCACACTGTCGCTACGGCCTTAACTCGCTTTTCTCCCACGGCCGCTTTGCGATCTTCTGGCTGCGGCACTTCAACATTGCCTAAATCTTCAACGCTGTGCCCGATGTTGATTAGCGCATCAACCAACCCAGCGTAGCGCAGGGCGGATGGCCCCATATCAACTCCGCGTCGTTTTTGCCCCAAGTCCATCGGGACGCCCATAAGGTGGATTTTCATTAGTTGAGAGGTTAGAAGTTAGATATTAGGTGTTAGTGTATAGCCCAAAAACTAACATCTAACCTCTAATATCTGATCTCTAGTTATCCGAAGGCCTGCTCAATATGCCCGATGGCCCAGTCGATTTCTTCTTTTGAAATGACCAAAGGTGGGGCGAAGCGGATGACGTTTTCGTGGGTTTCTTTTGCCAGAACACCGCGCGCTTTTAGGTCATAAGCATACGGCCGGGCGGGAACGGACAACTCCATCCCGATCAGCAGTCCTTTGCCGCGCACCTCTTGAATGACGTCTGATTCAAGCCTGCGCAGGCGGCCCATAAAATATTCACCCATTTCATGTGCTCGTTCGATTAGGTTTTCATCGACGAGTACTTCGAGGGCGGTTTTAGCCACAACCGCTCCCAGCGGATTGCCACCAAAAGTTGAGCCGTGATCGCCGGGCTTAAACAAGCCTAAAATTTCTTTGTCTGCTAAAGCGGCGCTGACCGGGTAGAAGCCGCCTGAGAGCGCTTTGCCAATGGTGACAATGTCCGGCCGGATGTTGGCGTGATGGGTCGCGAACAGTTTGCCCGTGCGTCCTAATCCCGTTTGGATTTCATCCGCAATAAACAGCACATTGTTCTCTTTGCATAAGTCAAAAGCCTCTTTCAAAAAGCCCACAGGAGGGACGACTACGCCACCTTCGCCTTGAATTGGCTCGATCAAAATAGCGGCTGTGTTTGGGGTGATGGCTTCTTGTAGGGCGTAGATGTCCCCATACTCAACAATTTTGAAACCGGGTGTGAGCGGGCCAAAGTCTTCTTTATATTGTTCTTCGCTTGAGAAGCTGATGATAGTAGTAGTGCGGCCGTGGAAGTTGCCGCTGAATACAATAATCTCCGCCTGATTGTTAGGAATCCCCTTTACTTTGTAGCCCCACTTTCGGGCCGCTTTGACGGCCGCTTCAACCGCTTCAGCTCCTGAGTTCATCGGAATGGCCATTTCGTAGCCGGTGACTTCGCTCAGCTTCTTTAGGAACGGACCCAGCTGATTGTTGCGGAACGCTCTGGAGGTGAGTGTGACCTTGTTGAGCTGTTCAATCATGGCAGCTTTGATGCGTGGATTGCAGTGTCCCTGATTCACGGCCGAATAAGCGCTTAGACAGTCTAAATATTTTTTGCCATCTACGTCATAAACCCATGCCCCTTCACCTCGCTCAATCACTACATCGATGGGCTTGTAGGTGTTGGCAGCGTATGTTTGCTCAAGTTCAATATATTTGTCTGTTAAAACCATGTCTTTATCCTTTATTTCACAATATGAAATGCCGTTTTGTATTGTGAAATAATTCTACCCCCACTTTAACGAACTGCGCAACGCTAAAATTGAAATGAATCATGCACAATTGATCTGTGGGCAATGGCCAAGTTTTGTTGATTTGTTGGTTTAGCTGTTGACACAGATTAGGCTCAAATTTTACGCCTGACAATAGGACGTCGGACTAGGCAAGGTTATAGAATTTTGCTATGTCTGCGATCATGGAAAATTTACTTTGAGCCTGTTTGGTAACAAGCAATGCCTGCTAAAGCAGTTAGAAACAGATTAGCTTCGTCTAAACATTGAATACGAATAGGCTGACACCCCGTTACTAGAAGTACTAAACTGTCCATCGTCACGGCACGGCCGGACGAAAAAGGGCGAAAATGCAGCAAAAGAAGAAAAACCGCGTCATCAACATCTTAATAGCTGGGACCATCACCGCTCTGGTTTTAGCGGTGGCTGTTGGCGTTAGCGCCACAGGTTATCAAAATGCGCTATCTGAGGCTGAAAGCGATCTTGTGGCGGCAGAGGCGACCGCCACGTGGGCGGTTTACGATCTATCTGTGCAAGAAGCCGTATCGGAGCAGCTCCAGCAGCAGATTGATGCACAGTCGACCCAACTGGATCAACTGGAAGGTGCGCTTGATGTGCTGGTAACGCGCGAGGCGATTTTCACAACTCAAATTGGGGAAGCCAATGATGAAATTGAAGCGCTCAATTCGCAAAACACGGTGCTGCGTGCGGCCGTTGGCGACTTGGAAAACAACCTTACCATCTTACTGACGCGTGAAGCGGAATTTGTAGAGCAAATCGAATCGATTAATCGCGGAGAATAAATTGCATGGCCAAAAGAAATGCAAGCCGAACAAACTATAACGGGCAGCGCCGCTTGGCAATCACCCTCACTCTGGGCAGTTTTGCTGCATCTGTATTTGGAGCTCGCCTAATTGCGGCTGACTTCAACGCTGAGTTGGAAGAAGATATTGATGTGCGTGATGAGGTTGCACCGCTCGAATTTGAAGCGCGTGATCCTTATTCGCTTGATCTGCAGCCGATCCCCACAGTGGCTGCTATCGACCAATCTGCGGCCGAAGCCTATACCCAACAAACATTTACCCTTGAACTAGAACCGGTTCCCACGGTGGATGGCTCTCAAATCGAGATAGAAGAGCCGGTTAAAGCCAACAGCAAAAGCTCAAAATAATTATTTATGTCGGC
>JBCCSO010000729.1:0-3124 GCA_039199965.1 Chloroflexota bacterium
CACAGAATTTGCTTGAAGGGAACGGATGGCAAAGTGATCCGGCCGTTCTTGGCCTTTGGGCCCCATGGCCCACACCCGCATTTGTGAGCCTTGCTGCTGGAGGTGCTAGCCTTGGGGCTGGGCTTGAAATTGTTGCGGTCATCTTACGCGCGGCCGGATTTGCTCTTTTGGCTGTCTTGCTGCACACCATCGCCAAACAACAAAAGTTAGCCCTTACAGCATGGGGGCTTCCGATCATTCTGGCACTCAACCCAACAGTTTTTTTTAGAGAGTTATTGGCTCAGTTTACTTATCCGATTAATGCTTTTGAATGGTTCCAACTCAGCTTTCCCCTTGTTGGTTGGTTTGTTTTTGTTCTGCTTTTTGTTATCGGCTACCTGATCGATTCTTTGATTACCAAGCAGACTGAGGAGGGTGAGACCGGTTTTAATCAAGCAGAGCTTGCTGTTCGGGTTGGTGTCATACTTCTTTTGCCTTTGGTAAGCCTGCAACTTTATTTGCTTATTCAACTCAACCAGCGGCCGGTGTCATATGCGCAGGCTGAAGAGTTGACCGCAGTTTGGCTGCTGGAAAATACGCCACCCGGTGCAATACTTTCGGCGTCCCCCAGAATCGGATTTCTGGCAAATCGGCCGGTGCTGCGTACCCATCCTGCTGATCGCGTTGAGCAATCACCGGAGTTTTTGAAAGGCGTTATGGTCAGGTCTCCCCATTATTTTGTGGCGGACGGATCATTGTCTTGGAACTCCCTGAGGCGTACCGGCTGGTTGGAGCGAAATTACCGGCTGGCTGAGCAGATTGATATTTCAAATGATAGCCGATCAGCCTTAACGATTTGGGAGCATACAGGGGATATTCTGAGCTTTGATCGCTCCGTCACCCCCGTTTTGCGTTCTGAAGAAGGGCTAAACTATGTGCGGGGCAGTGTTTCTACCAATCGAATTATGCCAAGTGAGGCGGTGGATGTCAGAGTGGACTGGCACGTGGATCGGCCGCCAACGGCCACACTGCAAACGATTGTGCGCTTGCAATCACCACTTGATCAAGTGGTTTGGGCACAGCGGGATATGCGCACACCGCGTAGCCTGCCCAGCGACTGGCTTGTGGCTGATATGGTGTTTCCAGAAACTTTTGTGCTGACCACCACAGAGGAAATTCCTGTGGGTGGATACCAAGTGAGTGTGTCGATTTATCAACCGGGAGCTGAGGGACTGTCTGCATTGGTTTGGCCGAATGATGACGCGCCATTAGACCGTGTCACAATTGGATACTTGGCTGTCCCATGGCAGGGTCAAGTCCCAGAATCTGCTGTTGTGATTGGGGCCGAATATGGGAATCGGATCAAGTTGCTGAGCTGCGCCTGCCCATCCCAAGCCAGACCGGGAGCGTTGGTGCCAATTAGTTTATACTGGACCGCCGCGCAGCCTATTGAAGACAATTTTGTTGCTTTTGTTCATCTGCTGGATGAAGCTGGCCAATTCATCATGGGAATCGATGCGCCACCCTACGGCGGCCGATACGACATGCGAGCTTGGCTTCCGGGTGACATTGTTCCAGATGAGAGAGCGTTGGAAATTCCGGCCGATCTGCCGCCCGGAGAATACAGCCTGCAGGTTGGGCTCTATCATCCGGCCGATGGAACCCGGCTACCGGCCGTGAATCGAGACGGAATTGAAACACCCAATCAAACCATTGTGCTCCCATCGATCCAGATTGTGTCGGAGTGATGGGGCTTTCAGCTTATTGAGTAGATATCAGAAAGTTTTTGACTTTAGACCTGACAGGTTTTTTAAGTACTACCTCTGGTGATAACTCAGTTAAAACCTGTCAGGTCTTTCGAGAAGATATTGTGATCTACTTAGCTCGTCACCTCTCAAACCTTGCTCAAAGTAGATCAATACCCTTGATCAAGGTCGACGCGGTTGGGCAAAACACCAGTGGCGGCGTAATGATTTAACATCTCAGCGAGGGATTGCATTTGGTAATCAAGATGCTCGTTGCCGAGCAGGGCCGCGCTGTTGTGGGGGCTCAGGAGCATGTTTTCCAGCCGATGAAAAGGATAATGTGAAGGAAAGGTGGCGGCTCGGGCCAATTTATTTTCTGGGTAGCGATACCAGACATCAAAGGCAGCACCGAGGATCTGATCTGACGCCAGCGCTTCGTACAGCGCAGCTTCATCAAAGGTCTTGGCTCTGCCAACATTGATGATCAGCGTCGTCGATTTGAGTTGAGCAATCTCATCAGCACCAATCAGCCCCTCCGTTTCGGGAGTCAGGGGCAATGCATTGATTAAAACATCGCAAGTTGGTAGCAGGGTGCGAAGCTCAGCGGCCGGATAAACGGTTGCGTTTTCGCTATGCTCCGGCTCTGTGATTTTGCGGCGGGTGGCGATCACCTGCATACCAAGGGCTCGACAGAGACGGCCGATCTCTTGGCCGATTGCCCCATACCCCATAATCAAAACCGTCTTGTTGGCCATGACTAGAGCCCGGCTTGGCCCATAGCGAGGGCGCCAATCTCCCTGTCGCAAACTACGCTCTTTGCGCCCTAAATCTTTGGCTAGGGCAAGCATCATGGAAAAAGCGTATTCAGCCACAATGCCGCTGTGATAATGGCAATTGTGGGGAATGATATGGCTAAATTCGGAGCGAGTTAATAGGCTGTAGTACCGATCAGGGATACCGGCCCATGGAATAATCGCTGCGATTAAATCTTGATTGCGATTCAGGACTTCTTCAGTAAGAACGTGGCCTGCGATTAATATGTGAGCGGCCGTTGTTTGCCGATCAGTCAGAATCTTGACCCGTGGGTCAAGTAAATCAGTTAGCTGTTGAATTCTCTTTTCATCTAAGTCATCAAGGAAAAGGACGTTTGTTAAATTACTGCTCATAGATAAGCCTGTTTCGGTTTAGCAATATAAAGTGATATATGCTACGCAAAATATAAGTGTCTAGTAGGCCCACCCAAGTATCCAGCTCTGGCTACCTAATGTCCGCATGCACTAATTGAAATCTGAGGCTCTATTGCGCTTGTGTGTTATTGGTCAGTCTCAAACCGAACCAAATAATTTTTCAGGTGCTCCCGCATAATGTCCGGCCGTTTTTCTGCAAACTCGTGCAGTTCG
>JBCCSO010000730.1:0-3122 GCA_039199965.1 Chloroflexota bacterium
AGCTTTGCCGGAGGGCTTCCGGCCCCAGAAACATTTCCAGTTGAACAGATTCAAACGATCATGCAGAACATTTTGGAAGAGGAGCCGGAGTCGGCACTACAATATGGCCCTACGGCCGGGGACCCTCGTTTGCGCCAAGCGATTGCTGAGCGCTTGAACAATAAAAAAGGATTCTCTATTTCAAGTGATCAGGTAATGGTGACCGCTGGTTCCCAGCAGGCGCTGTTTCTAGCAGCGATGATTCATCTTAATCCCGGAGATAAAGTAGCTGTTGAGTCTCCCACATTTACCGGCGGAATCGCAGCGTTTGACCCGTTTCAGCCAGATTTTGTGCCGCTCAAAATGGATGATGATGGGTTGATCACCCAAGAGCTGGAAGACTACTTGGCGGCCGGAAACCGGATCAAGCTGCTCTACACCATCCCTGACTTTCAAAATCCTACCGGGGTGACCCTGTCACTTGAGCGGCGCAAACATTTAATCGAACTGGCCAACCGCTATGACTTTATCATCATTGAAGATGCTCCCTACACAGATCTGCGCTACTCGGGTGAGCCTGTGGCAGCTATTTATGAACTAGACACAACCGGCCGAACTTACTACTGCGGCTCGTTCTCTAAAATCTTTTCGCCTATTCGTTTGGGCTGGCTGGTTGGCCCAGAGGTTGTCATCCAGCGGCTAAACGTGGCTAAGCAGCCGGTTGACACCTGTTCTCCTATGCTGACCCAAGCCATGGTTTATTACTTCATGGCGCAGGGGCTAATGGATGAGCAAATTCAAAGTGTGGTTGATTTCTACCACGGCCGCCGGGATGTGATGTTAAAGATTTTGTCTGAGACGATGCCAGACGGGGTGACTTGGACCCGGCCGGAAGGGGGGATGTTTGTATGGATTACCGTGCCAGAGCAGGTAGACGTGCAGGCGCTGTTCCACAAAGCCATTGATAAAAAGGTGGCGTTTGTAACCGGCAGCGCATTTTTTGTGGACGGAGCCGTGCAAGCCAACACGTTGCGCGTGAACTTCATCAGCGAGACTCCTGAAAATATTGAAGCGGGCATTAAAAATTTGGCCGGAGCGCTTGAAGAGCTGATGTAGACCGTTTTCAAAAAATAATCGTATCTTGTCAGCAGGCCGTCGTTGAAAGCAGGAGGATTTATCCCCTACTGCTAAATAAACACAAAAAACCATCTGAAAAAGAATTTTTAAAACGGCTTAGTTTGCCTGCTCGACAGAAAAATTGTTGAGTGAAATAACTGGCTTGTGCTCTGCTATGGAATCGGCGGTGCCTAGAACCGTGAAGACCAGCGGAATTAAGTAGACGGCAATAAACGAAAGTAAATACGTGATGAGGCTGGTTGAAAGTAGGCCAAGGGTCAGGTTGTTCTCCAGCAGTCGGTTGATAGGGAGCAGGACTAAACAGACGTAAGATGCGCCGCTCAGCAGGCTAAACCCGATCAGCCAATTGAGGATGGCCAGCCCCCACTGGCCGGTCGGCCGGAAACCAATCCGCACAGATTCGGCCGACAATGAGCTGCCCAACCCCGCTAGAAGAGCCACATTAGTCGCTAAGTTTAGATAGCCAATTTGCCACGCCCGCCAATGCAGTTCTTGATCGATATTTCCAAAACCTGAATATCCAATCTGTTGCACAAAATTTAAAAGCAGTAAGTGAACGCCTGTCAGCAGGCCGGGTACGAGCAGGGCCATCCAAAAGCGCTGCCCCAGAATGCGTTGGGAAAACGTTTTTCCAAATCGCTTGTGCCAACCGCGCCACAGCAGAATGATCATTGAGCCTACAATAAGCCCTAGACCAACATCGATCGGGCCAGCCAGCCCTAAATAGATTTGGCTAAGCCCCGCCATCAATGCCACTATTAGGAAGGTAGGTATGACTAAATCGGTGCGTATAAAGCGTTTGAAGGGGAGCATGTAAGCAAGTGCAAGGGCTGCGTGCATATTAGGTGCGGCAAACCCGCTTATCTCAGCGAGCATGAGTTCTGGTCGGTTCCAAAATGGCGGGCCAATCTGTAGAACATGCCTGAGCATACCAAAGGTAAATACAATCAAAGCCAGCAGATAGAGGTATCGGCCCCCTTTTTGTCTGTCAATCCCCCAGAGAATCGATAAAAACAAAACCAAACCTGCTTCTGGTTCGGTCAAAACATTGAGCAATAGCATGAACGGGCGCATGCTTGGGAAGTTGCTTTGAAGAAATTCAACCCACGTTACACCGTATTCAAGAAGGATGGTTATATCCACGTTGCACTCGATCTCTCCCGATCAGGCTCCGGCCCTGATAGGGAACCATTCAATTTTCAAAATTCTGGTGAACTCTTTCTCTGCTTTTGACCAGAAAGAGACTTTTCAAATACTACATTGGTACAACCATTGCAGTTGAAAACGCATAAACTAAATATTCATTTTGCAGACAGTCTTTTTGTGGTGTAGGCCGATCACATCATGATCTATCTTATCGCTCTTTAATGTTACATTAATAAAATTTTATAGCAATGACATTTTTTCATATTTCATTAATCTATTTGTGAATCTTTATTAATAAACCTTAAGCAGACATCTTTTTCTGAATCGACTATGTACATATCCTAATTTTTGAATCGTATATTGTTTATGTCGCTGGTGGACAAACCAGCATCAGGCGAAAGCCGCACCGTTTTTTGAATTAAATTCAGCAGAAATCAGGCTTTCGCTCCAGCCAACCGCTATTTGTCAAGTGAAATCAATTTGCTATGTGAGGTTGGCCCAGAATTATTTCACTATTATTAATTTGCAATTTTACGTTTGAATTTTAGGAGTAAACCAATGATGACTATGAATGAAATCGATGGAGTAAATACAGCTCCACCCGCTAAACTAAACACCAAAATTTTGGTGATCGAAGACGAAGATCGTATTCGCAATTTTTTACTGCGCGGCCTGATGTATGAAGGCTATGAAGTTGAATCTGCCTCTAACGGACCAGAAGGGCTGCGTGTGGCTGAAATGTTTCGGCCGGACCTTGTCCTGCTAGACCTCATGCTCCCCGGCATGGACGGTTTTGAAGTGTGCCGCCGCTTACGCGATACGACCAACATCCCCATTATGATGTTGACAGCTAAGGAAGC
>JBCCSO010000731.1:0-3121 GCA_039199965.1 Chloroflexota bacterium
CAAAGACAGGGGTCTCAGGAGGCGGCCGGAAAGCCAAACTTCTGTATCACCATGTAGAGGTGCAGGACAACATGACCCCCTACGGGATTGGCCAATCGCACCGGCACTGGGCTGAAATGAGCGAGAAACTGGCGGGTTGGAGCAACGGAGACGGCCCACCTGAGCTAATTTTCTCCCCCCACCTAATGGCAATTCCACGCGGCATTTTGAGCACCATCTATGTGCCTTTAAAAGATGGCTGGGACGCGGACAAAGTCCGTGCGCTGTATGAAGATGCGTATGGTGACGAACCGTTTGTTAGCGTACTCCCTGAAGGCAAGATGGCTACTGTGGCTCATGCGGTTCGCTCAAATCGGGTAGCGATTGGGATGACAGTTGCGGCCGGAATGCTCATCCTGACCTGCGCCATCGATAACCTCACCAAAGGTTCTTCTGGTCAAGCGGTGCAAAATTTTAATTTAATGTACGGATTTGAGGAAACAACAGCACTTCTGTAGAAGAGAGAAAAGAGATCAGAGATAGAGAGGTTGATTTCTCTTGTCTCTGATCTCTTATCTCTCACCTTCTTTCTTATGCGAGTAGTAAAAGTAAGCGGACACCAACTAGATGATGCAGCTTTTTTGGCGGGATTTTGCCAAGCGGTAGCTACGTTTGCCAAGAATGAATCGGTCGTTGTCATTAACGGTGGAGGCAAATCGATTAAAGAGTTGCAGGCAGCGTTTGACATCCCTGAAAAGAAAATTCAGGGGCTGCGCGTGACCGATGAAAAAAGCTTGTGGATTACCGAAATGGTGATGTCGGCCTCAGTGAATAAGCTGCTGGTGCGGGCATTACGACAGACGGGGCTGGATGCGATGGGCATCAGCGGGGTTGATGGCGGCGTTTTGAGCGCTCAGAGAAAAGTTTTGTCCGCACCCAAACTCCGGCCGGATGATCGTCTGCCCCAATATGCGGATCGGCAACCCAAAGCAGACAATGATCTGGGTTTTGTAGGCGAGATAGTCGGTGTTCGGGCTGATTTAATCAGGAGCTTTCTTGATTTGGGACTAACCCCGGTGATTTCCCCAGTGTCCTGTGACGAGGCTGGTCAGCACTACAACATTAATGCAGATGAAGCGGCTACGGCCGTGGCGCAAGCGTTACCAGCCGATCAATTGGATTTTGTGTCAAACGTACCAGGTGTTTTGCATGATTTGAGCGATGATCATGTCATTCCCATGCTAACCCCGGCCGATGTCGATGCGTTGATTGCAGATGGCACGGTGAGCGGCGGCATGTTGCCAAAAGTGAAGGCGGCCGTTGAAGCGCTGGAGAAAGGTGTGAAACAGGTGCGCATTGTCGATATGAACGGCATGACGGCCGGTGGAACAATTTTCAAAATGTAAACGCGCCGACGGCACGTCTCTACGAGATTGTGCGGTTGTAGAGACGCCCCGCTGGGGCGTCTAAGAACCAAATGACACAAAATTACTTCCCAATCAAAGACCAAGACAAAGTTTTCTGCGACGTAACAGGCTACGACCGAACCCTGTTCAATACCAAACTTCGCGTTTATCGCGAACCAGACTTTAAATCAAACATGGGCTTTCAATATTATTTGATCGACCTATTTTTCTGCATCTACTACTCCGGCCCGCTTTTTTGGCAGGGTCTCGTTGCCAGCCAAGGTTCGGACGATGAGATGCGCCAATTGGCCCCCCATGCGTGGGACCGGAAAGTGGAAATGACGGCCGAAGGTCGCGATCATTTTCCAAAACTGTATTGCATTGAAACGGGTGATGCGGGTCCGTTAAAAATTATCGCTGGAGCGTGCCGCATCTACGCCCACAACAGCCCGGTGCCACTGGCTTTCAATGATGATGGTGGTGAATGGTTTGGTCACTGGGATATTGTGTTTGAAGAAGGATTTGCGGGACAGCCGTTCAATGAGGTGGGCTATTAGCCATTAGCTCTTGGCCGTTAGCTTTTTGCTGGCAGTCAACGGCTAAAAGCTAAAAGCCAATAGCTAAAAGCCATGAATAAACAAGACGTAATCAATAACGAAGCCAATTACGTGCTTCACACATACAACCGGCCGGAGATCGTGTTCACCCACGGTGAAGGAGCCTATTTGTATGATACAGACGGCAAAAAGTATTTAGACTTTAACGCGGGGATTGCGGTCACGGCTTTGGGCCACGCTGACCCCGAATGGGCCAAAGCGGTAGCAGACAATGCAAGCAAAGTGGCCCATGTGAGCAATCTATATCATACAGAGCCACAAGCGACGCTGGCGAAGAAGTTGGTTGAGAACAGCTTTGCCGACCGTGTCTATTTCTGCAACTCTGGTGCAGAGTCTAATGAAGCAGCAATTAAATTTGCCCGTAAATATGCGTGGATGAAGTCGCAGGATGAGGGAGCTCCGGCTAAGTACAAAGTTGTATCGTTCACCAAAGGGTTTCACGGCCGGACCTTAGGAGCGCTATCAACCACCTACAAAGAACAATATCGGAAGCCGTTTGAGCCGCTGGTGCAAGAAGCGATTTTTGCTGAGTTCAACAATCTTGAGAGCGCTAAACAAGCCATCGATGATGAAACGTGCGCCGTCATTTTAGAGCCGATTCAGGGTGAAGGCGGAATCCATCCAGCGACCCAAGATTTTTTGCAGGGGCTACGGGCACTGTGCAACGAAAAAGCCATTATCATGATTTGTGACGAGGTGCAGTGCGGCTTGGGACGCACAGGCTATCTGTGGGCACACGAAATGTACGGCGTTTATCCAGACATTATGACGCTGGCCAAACCATTAGCCGGTGGACTACCGATGGGCGCCACACTTGTGACCCAAAAAGTGGCTGACACGGTTAAGCCCGGCGATCACGGCAGTACGTTTGCGGCCGGGCCCCTAGTCTGCGCAGCGGCTAACGTTGTCTTTGATCGGGTGAACGATCCAGACTTTTTGGTACAGATTCGGGCCAATGCAGAGCATTTAAATCAAAAGATTCACGACTCGATTCCGGCCGACAAAATTGTTGAAGTGCGCGGCACCGGCTATATGGTCGGCCTTGAATTGACTGAGCCTGTTGGCGATGTGGTGAATGAGTGTGTGGATAACGGTATTTTGGTGATCAGCGCTGGCCCC
>JBCCSO010000732.1:0-3116 GCA_039199965.1 Chloroflexota bacterium
ACGCTATTACGCATCAAACTCCTCCAACTTTGTATATACAACTGAATACTGGAACAAAAGTGAACATATGATCATTTTAGTGAAATATTGTTGACGCGCCAAATCCTAATACTAAAATCGAAATTGATCAAATTCTTCACAGCATGATCATTTGTTCATTTCAAACTGCTGATCTAAAGGACTTTTTATGACTAAAGTTAGAACCGTACTTGGTGACATTGACGCCAGCAATCTTGGTTTCACCATGGCTCACGAGCATATTTTGACCAATCCTCAGGGATCTGGGTCAAAAGCAGAAGAAGGGCACAAGCTCGACAGCGTAGAAAAAGCGATTCAGATGCTGGACGAATTTAAAGCGATAGGGGGCGGGTGCATTATCGAGACTACGCCAAAATCTTGGGGACGTAACACACCGGGTATGGTCGCAGCTTCAAAAGCATCTGGCGTTCACGTGGTTGCTTGCACTGGGTACATCTGCGAAGAGCACGGCTTAATGACTGAAGAAGTCAGCGATTTAACCATCAATCAGGTGGCTGACATTATGATCAAAGAAATTTCTGAAGGGATGGATGGCACAGATGTAAAAGCTGGCTGGGTCAAAGGGGGTACCGCGTATCTGCATATCACGCCTAACGAAGAAAAGGTAATTCGGGCAGCGTGTCGGGCCGCTACAGAAACGGGGGTGTGCTTCCACACCCACACCACAGCCGGAACGATGGGTATTGAGCAGACTGAAATCGCACAAAGTGAAGGGTTCAATATGGAGAGGATGATCATCGCGCACGTCGATCGTCTGCCCGATCTTTGGTATCACCGCAAGCTGCTTCAAACGGGCGCATACATTATTTACGACGGTCCCGGTAAAGCGAAATATTACCCAGACAGCGTGCGGGTTGAGCTCCTCAGACAGCTGGTAGCAGACGGATACCAAGAAAAAATCATGCTTTCCAATGACATGGGGCGGCGCACCCACCATAAAGTGTATGGCTTTGGCCCCGGCTTCAATTGGATCAAAGAACGCTTCCTGCCTCGCTTGGTGGAAGAGGGGTTTACCCAAGAGACATTAGACAACTTCATGATCAACAATCCGGCCCGTATTTACGGAATGGCAACCTAGTAGAAAGTAATAAGTGAGAAGTATGAAGCCGAAAGGTTCATCGCTTCGATCTTCATACTTTCTACTTCACACTTTAAATGTCCCGCCCAAAGCTCCAGCTAGCCCTCGACAATAAAGATCTGCAGTCGGCCCTTCAAGCTGTGCAGCACTGTCATCAGCATATCGACATTATCGAAGTTGGCACCATTTTGTGTTTGGCGGAAGGCATGCATGCGGTACGCACCATGCGCTCGCTGTATCCAGAGCACATTATTCTGGCTGATGTGCGCATCATCAAAGCGGGAGGTGTCATTGCCAAGATGTGTTTTGAAGCTGGTGCCAGTTGGGTTTCGGTCATGAGTGACGCAACGCAAGAAACACTAGATGCGGTAATCAAAACGGCCGCTGCACACAACGGCGATGTACAAGTTGAGCTCAATGATGGTTGGACGCTTAAGCAAGCGAAACTCTGGCGCGAGCTGGGTATTACGCAGGTAATCCTCCATCGCTCAAGCGAGGTTGTAGCTGAGGAAGAAAGCTGGACATCGGCCGCGTTTGAAACGGTGAAAAAGCTAAGTGCTTTAGGGTTTGAGGTGACAGTTACCGGAGGCATTACGGCCGAAGAAATTGCAACATTTGCTGGCGTCCCCGTCTCAATTTTCATTGCGGGCAGGGCCATACGCAGCGCGGCCGATCCGGCGCAGGCCGCAATTGGCTTTCAAAAAGCAATTGACAAAACCTTTGGCTAAGTGCTGACGCTGCTCAGCAATGTTTGAAATGGATGAAGAAGCAATTTAGTTTGCACACCTCTTCATCCCCACTTGACCCAATACATTGGGCCCCATGAGAGAAAAAAGACAGATTTGATTTTGTTGAAGATAACAAAAAAGGAGAACGAATGTTTAACAACAGAAAACGAATTTTTGTAATAGTCGCTGCGCTCATGCTCACCATGTTCGTGGCAGCCTGTCAGCCTGAGGTTGTCGAAGTTGAAACGATTAGAGAGGTTGAAGTTGAAGTAACACGCGTTGTGACTGAAACTGAAACTGTCGTTGAAGAAGTCGAAAAAATCGTTGAGGTAGAGGTTGAAAAAATTGTTGAAGTTGAAGTCCCGGCCGAAGTTGAAGAAGAGCTACCCTATGGCCTAGAACCCGGCAAACCCTACGATGGAACGGAACTAACATTCCTCATCTGCTGCCCGGGCGCGGCCCAGTTTGCCGCTTGGGCAGACAGCACGGCCGAATTTAAAGAGCTAACCGGCATCGACGTGGTATTCACCAACGATCCGTTGGGTGGTTTGCGCGAGAAAATTGTGACCGAAAGCGTGGGCAACCCCGGTAGCTGGGACGTAACTATTTACTTTGGCACATGGGGGCCGTCTCTATCACAGTTTCTTGAACCGATCGAAACCTACGGCGATGAAATCGATACCAATCTGCTTGACTATCCCAACTCATCGCGTCAAATTGCAACAATTGACGGGGTGACATACGGTATCCCCGTGCGCTCACACGTCATGATGATGTACTACCGCGAAGATATTTTTGAAGAACTAGGCCTGTCTGTGCCAACCACGTGGGCAGAAATGGAAGAGGCTGCGCGCATTATTAATGAAGCAGACAATGGAATAAACGGTATTACCATGAACTGGGCCAATCAGGGCGGTGGCGTTAATTTGATGCCGTGGACCAACATGCTGCGCACCAATGGAACAGACCTGTTTGATGACAACTGGCGG
The DNA here is from genome assembly GCA_039199965.1 of Chloroflexota bacterium. Taxonomy (GTDB): domain Bacteria; phylum Chloroflexota; class Anaerolineae; order Promineifilales; family Promineifilaceae; genus WTJY01. Next base: position 2,835 of record JBCCSO010000732.1, read on the forward strand.
CCGATCTTTAACAATGCGGCCGGGATTGAAGCGACTGAGTTCTATCAGGGATTGCTTGAATACGCCCCTGCGGGTGCTCCAACCTACAACGAGGCTGATATGCGCAACTCGTTTGCCAGCGGTGAAGCGGCGATGGCAGTTGCATGGTCGTGGTCGTACAACATCTTCACCCGTGAAGACACCTCTGAAGAGATTGTGCGCAACAATGTAGGCTTTACCTCAGCTATTCCCGGTCCAAATAAGAGCGGCAGCCCGATCTCAATGGCTTGGCCGATGGCGATC
>JBCCSO010000733.1:0-3115 GCA_039199965.1 Chloroflexota bacterium
ATGATGCGCTGCGCCTCGCCGCCAGCGCCCAAATCCGCAACGCGGCCACCATTGGGGGCAATTTGCTTCAGCGCACCCGCTGCGCCTATTTTCGCGACAAACACGCCAACTGCAACAGGCACACGCCCGGCTCTGGCTGCGCGGCTATTCACGGAGATAGTCGCGGGCTGGCTATTTTGGGCACAAGTAGCCACTGCATTGCCAACTATGCGGGTGATCTTGCTGTGGCGCTGGTCGCTTTGGGAGCATCGTTAACGGTGGTGGCTCCCGATGGAAAAGCGCGCGTTATGCAGGTGGAAGATTTGCACAGATTGCCGGGTGACCGGCCGGATATCGAAACCAATTTAAAGGATGGGGAGCTTATTACCCATATTCACGTTCCCAGACGTGAGTGGGACGCTTCGCTCTATCACAAGGTAAGAGATCGTGCTTCGTACGCCTTTGCCTTGACATCAGCCGCGGTCGCTGTCCGCTTTAGAAACAGGCGCGTTGATGAGATTCGCTTAGCACTAGGCGGCTTGGCGGCCAAACCGTGGCGCTGTCACGCGGCCGAAGCGTATCTGCAGGGACAGCCCTTGACCATCGCTACCGCCACTGAAGCCGCAGAGCTGTGCTTTGAAGGAGCACAAACAGACGAGCATCGGGCATTTAAACTCGAACTTGGGAAGAGAACGGTTATTCGAGCCCTGCTTGATGTCACCGAATCACAGCTTTAGAAAAACAACATCATGATTAATCCAGATTTACTTCAATTTTTTAACACCCTAGCAGAGAACAACAACAAAGAATGGTTCAACGAGCGCAAGCCGCATTACAAAAAGCTGCACGATGAATTTACCGAATGGTTTCGTCAAGTTGCCATGGAGATTGCACGGTTTGACCCTGATGTGCGCGATTACTTAAATGTTCCTGCAACCGTCAAGGTACACCGCATTTATAAAGACACCCGCTTTAGCAAAGGTGGCGATCCGCTCAAAACTGACATCAGCGGGGTAATTGGTGCGGGTCAAAACGCCCCCATTTATTATTTACGTATCTCCCCAAACGCAAGCATATTGGCCGGTGGATACTACACCCCGGACAAAGATATGCTGGCCGCCATCCGGCAGGAGGTTGCTGAGAATCACGATGACCTTCGAGGACTTTTGGCCGACGATCGCTTTAAAGCTTCTTTTCCCAACGGGTTGGAAACCAGCAGCGCTCTTAAAACGGCTCCCAGGGGATTTGCTAAAGATCACCCGGCCGTTGATCTACTTAGGCTGAAAAACTATGTGGCATTTCGCAGCCTGAGTGATAAAGAAGTGCTTGCCCCCACATTTCAGGATGATTTGGTTGAAATGTACGCGGCCCAGTACGACGTTAGCCGGTTTTTTGCTGGCGCGCGCCGCCATCTGACCAAAAGCTAAGTGCAAACAAATTAGTTTTGAAGGATGCTGTGGTCGGCGTCTCGCCGTACCACCAGCGGCGCGGTCAGAGACCGGCCGGAGCACACCCATCACTTTTTGCTTGTTTGTACTTAGACACTGAACAACGTTGCTCTGTAGGCTTTAAAGTCTGCAGGGCATCGTTCATATCCACGATCTTTAATTCGTCATCGTTTTGTATTCAAATACGTTGGTGTTAGGATAGCTAAATAAATTTACACTTGACCCGTACAGATTAACCCTATGTCAAAACGAAACCGCATTCCGGCCCCTCCAATCTATTTTAATCATCACGATCTGACTGAGCCCTTTGCTTCAGACACAGGCTACTTACTGACGTACGTTTCCCAAATGGCGTACCTAGAGTTTGATCAAGCTCTAGAGCCGCTTGATATCGATGCGCGTCAGTATGGGGTGATGACGCTGATTGACAACGGAACGCATCTCTCACAGATCGCCATCAGTGAAAAGCTAGGATTTGACCGCACTCACGTTGTGCGGCTGGTCGACGATTTAGAAGAAATCGAGTATGTACGCCGGGAAAAGGATCCCAACGATCGGCGCTATTACAGGCTAGTTCTAACGGGGAAGGGGAAAGCTGTGTTGGAAGAGGCAAAGATAAGAGCGGCCGCTGCACAAGATGAAACATACAGCTGCTTTAACCCTGAAGAACGAGAAACGCTCAACCGTTTGCTGCGAAAGTTAGGCAATCACCGGCAGTCGATGGTCAAATAAGGGAAAGATTTTAGAGGAGCATCTGCAAATCATTCCACTTATGTTAAAAAATGGCTACTTGGTAATTCAAAGGGTAATCGGTAAGTGTAGGGTGCGGTGTTAACCTCTCCAGTTCCCAAGGACAAAAATAAAACTCTCGCTTGACACGTTTTCAGTACCTGCAGAAACGTACTTCGACAGGCTCAGTGCTTGTAAGTGAAAATCCCAAAGAAGTAAGATAGCCTACCGTTTCCCAGAAATTAAGGCGGCTAGGTTGAAGAGGCAACACCTGCAATTGGTAAACAAATTGAGAAAATTGAGCCCTTATCTTTACCATCTGACTTAGCCACAACTCTTCCCTGCATCCGGTTGGCCATCTGCTGGGCCACGTACAGACCAAGGCCAGTCTTACTCTCACTACCGGTGGGTGAAGACTCTATCTGTGCGTAAGATTGAAACAGCTTGCTCATGTCTTCAGTGGTTAGCCCAAGGCCTTGGTCAATCACGTGCAGTTGTACCATCAGTCCGTCCTGCTCGGCCGCAAACGTAACAGTTGTACCGGCCGGTGAGTATTTAAGCGCATTCGAAACCAAGTTGGACAAGATCATATCAAGCAGTTCCTTCTCACCGACCCAGTAAAACTCCTCAAATATTGATTGATCACAAACGAAGTCAATTTGTTTTGCTTTGGCTTTTTGTACAAAGCGCTTCTGCACAATCTCAACAGCCTGTTTAACTGGCAAAGGTGTAAGGAGAGAACGCAACTCTTTTCTTTCTTGCTTGGCCCGATCCTCTTCCAAAAGACGGCGAACCATTTGGTACATTTCTTTTGACAGATCAACAATTTTTTGAACTTCATCCTCAACCTCATTTTGGCTAAGCTCATCCATTTCATCAAGCAACGATTCTGAAACAAGCAGAATGCTCGATATAGGCGTTTTGATATCGTGAATCAAGATACGCTGATTATCCCGGAG
>JBCCSO010000734.1:0-3113 GCA_039199965.1 Chloroflexota bacterium
CCGTCTGACATTCCTTCAATCATGCTGTTGATTCACAAGGCGACAAACGGGGCCATCCAGCCGAAACGAGCTGAAATTCTCCATTCGCTCAGCGATCGCGGTTATTTGATTGGGCAAACTGGCTCAGAAATTACGGCAATTGCGGGCTGGTACACGGATAAGGGATTTGCGGCGATAGAGCAAATTTTTGTGCACCCGGTTGAGACGGCTCCCACGACGGGCATGGCGCTGCTCAATGAAATTCACAAAACAGCCAATGAGTTGATGGCAGAAGCTATCTTTGCATTTATGGCGCAGGACACACCAGACTTTGTGCGCAAGTTGCTGATTGATAAAGGTTTCTCGGCCGAAAAAGCGGAGAATTTCCCGCGTGTGTGGCAAGAAATTTTGCTCGACATTCAGCCAATTGGGACAGAGGCGCTTTACCTCAAATTAATAGATATGCGCATTAGCTAGCTTGGTTTGTGGCTGTTGGCCTTTAGCTTAGCGAAGCGAGACCAGTCTGGTTTTTACTAACATTGCTAAATGTGAACAGGCAAAACCAGACTGGTCTTTCAACAAAATAGAGTGCTGATCCCATACAGAGGACAAAAAGAGAAAAATGAAAGAGTGGTTTGATAAGTATCCAAACAAATACCCCAACATTTTCATGTGGATCATTTTAGCCTTGGGCATGAATGGCATCTTGATCTATGAAGCCCAAGATGTGGGACTGAATGGAAGCCAGTGGTTTTGGTTGATTGTTATCACCACACTGGTGGCTGGGGCTTGCGTGTGGATCATTAGCTGGGGAGATGATGAAGAGTTTGAAGATGGGGCATAAATTAATTGGTTGATAGAATGATGGGATGATAAAGCGATCTTCAAATATCATTCTATCCATCTGTTATCTTATCAACTAATTTATGCAGTATCCTCCGCTAAAAGATGTCCCGGCCGTTGAGCCGGGAACTGTAGAAAATATTCGCAAAGAGATTGCTCAGTGGTTTATGACCTCTGATACTGCTTTGAACAATCCAGACAGCGGGAGCTTTCGCCTGAGGGGGCGCATGCGCTGGAATCCAGATCAAGAGGACCTTTTTCCAAATATTCTTGAGACGTTTGAAAAATACGGCTTCACGGCCGAACTCACCACGGATGAAAATAGTCACATCTATTTAACCGGTAAACCTTATCTGATTGAGGCGGCTCCTCTGCGCTGGGGAATCGCCATCAGCATGTATTTGGCCACGATTGTGACCACGCTGATGACCGGTGTATTGATGAGCCCAGAAGCAGCTGCAATCATCGAACAAGCGAGCAATCAGCAAGATGCACTCAGGCTGTTTGCCCTCAATCTTTGGCGCGGATGGCCTTACACGCTCTCGATCATGACGATCTTGACCGCACACGAGCTGGGGCATTTTTTCGCAGCACGGTATCACAAGGTTCCCGCCAGTTTGCCTTTCTTTATTCCCATGCCTCTGCCCGGTATTGGTACGATGGGGGCCGTTATTTTCCAACGTGGACCAACTAGAAATATTCGCGCACAGTTTGACGTGGGGGCGGGCGGTCCATTGGCCGGACTCGTCTTTGCCATCCCGATTTTAATTTATGGCCTAAGCACGTCTGAAGTTGGCCCACTACCAGAGGATCTGACCGGTTTAGTAATGGAAGGGAATTCAGCTATCTATGCAACTATCAAAATCTTGATATTCGGAGAGTTTTTGCCAAACGGTAACACAGATGTGAGCCTGAATATGGTGGCTTGGGCCGGATGGGTTGGATTGCTGGTTACGGCGCTCAACTTGATCCCTGTTTCACCACTAGACGGCGGCCGGGTTTTGCAAGTGGTTCAAGGCGAAGCGTTCATGCGCGCAATTTACTGGCCTATTTTAGTGGGATTGGTTGCAATGGGGGTCATTTTGCAGGCCAATGTTTGGTTGGTGTGGGCCATCATGCTTTATATGTTTGGCAACCGATATGAAACGCCGCTCGACACGGTTACACCGCTAGATGAACGCCGCCGCTTTTTAGCTTGGTTTACCTTTGTGCTATTCCTGCTCTTGTTTGTGCCTGCACCGCTAACAGTTTTTTAGAATCGGTAAGATGATGAGATGACAGGATGATAGCTCAGCTTCGAATGTAGGTTTCATCTCCTCGTTTCATCAACTACCATCACCTCAATCACCAAAATACCGTGATCAGAGCCTTCAACCGGGATCGTGTGCCGATCAATGACTTTCAACCCATCCGAATGTGTTGCATGATCCACGGGGAGCCCCAGCCACATCGGTACCACGGCCGTCCAACTGTTCTGAATGCCAAATCCCAGCATTGAATCCCTTGTCTGGCTCATGTCTAAAAACTCTTTGTAGCGCACGGACCACGGGGTCATGTTGATGTCACCAATCATGATGACCTCGTAACCGTAGCTCTGCTGTTCGCGCCCCCATCCGGCCGCGGCGTCCATTTCTAGTTTTTGGAAGGCATCTGCTCCGTGATGGTGCGGCCGACTGGCGTGAATGCTCATCACCTGAAGCCGCTGCCCGTCAAGCTCAAGGCGAGCGGTGACCAGCGGCCGATAGTTGTACCACGGCATGTGGTTCACCCGGTGTAGATCAGTTTCAAAAGCTGATTCTTTATGCACCAACATCCCTACACCAATTGTTGTGGTCAGTGGATGGCTAATCACCAGATCATAGCTAGGAAATAGCTCATACACCTCCCTTTCAGTTTCTGGCGTGAATTCCTGCAAGAAAATGATGTCGGCTGCAGTCTCGTTGAGCGCGCTCACATCAGCCTGCCCCTGATTGGTGTTCAAATGAGCCATTGTCAGCGACGCAGACCCTTTATCCTGTGAGAGTACCGTAGGAAAAAAGAACGGGGCCAAAATCCCGCCATTGATGGCTACCGCGATGAGAGGCAGTGCTGTTAACATCCATTTTCGCTGGCAAGCGAACCATCCCACTGCAAAAAGAGCGGCAACAAAGTAGTGCGGCCGGGGATGGCTATACCAGTTGAGCCACCATGCCCACTGAGGAAAGAATCCCCCAATTGATATAAACACGACAGCGGCTGAACCTAGAACCGCCAACAGATTGAGCCCTTGTATCATTCTTTTCTGCATAAGC
>JBCCSO010000735.1:0-3109 GCA_039199965.1 Chloroflexota bacterium
GACAGCTAATCTACACGGACCATGAATTCACGAATCTCGTACCCTTTGACGACCTCATTTCGCTTGATAGTGGGTTCTTGCACCAAGCGCAAGCCATCCATCTGCAGAAAGCGAGTCAGAAAGATGTCGGTTTCTTCGATGGCGATGTACGCCCCCGGACAGCGATGGTGACCATCTCCGAAGCTCATGCCCGCATCGTGTACCCCGCGCGCCAATTCCCGGTGGGGGCAGACCAGCTCAGGGTCATCACCAAATGTGTGCTCATCCAGATTGGTGCCGTAAACGTTCATACGAATCAGATCACCTTCTGGAATGTCAAACGTCTGACCGTCAACTTCCAGCGTCAGCGGCTTAGTGGCGCGTCTGCTTAGCTCACCAACGACCGGCTCTAAGCGCAATATCTCACGGAGCATGGCGTGACGCTGATCAACGTCGGCCGCCAAATAGTCGGCCCGCATCTGGTCATGCTGCAGAAAGTGTAGGGCAGCGGCCGAAATAAACTCTCTGGTGGTTGCCATCCCGGCCGCGCCAAAGAGCAGGCACTCCGTCAATATTTGCATCGAGGTGTACTCCTGAGTGAGCAGATAAGAGATCAAATCATCTTGTGGTTCGCTCTGCCTGTTGCGAATGGCCGGACGCACATCAAACCAATAAAAGCTAAGCAGGGGAATTTGACCCCAAAGCCCCTTGATTGTTTCGATGATGGAAAACTTTTCGGCCGGTTCTGCGGGAGGATCAACTTCAAAAAATTTCCCTAAGCGTCTTGAAAGCCCATCGATGTGGCTATTGGTCAAACCCACAACTTCGGCCGCTACAAGAACCGCCAGCTTCATGGTCAATTTGCTTAAATCACCCTTACCCGCAGTGCGCAATTCATCGAGCATTTGGTCGACAAAGCGGCCGATCATCCCATCGTAGGTTTTAACCGCTTTGGGGGTAAAAAAGCGGGCCGTTTGCTTACGCAGTTGGTGATGCTCAGCTCCATCTAAATAAAGCATTGGTTCTTTACCCAACGCCAAGCTACCGATCGTTTCAGCCTGAAACCCCGCCTGTTTTATCCCATTGCTGCGCAAAATCGCTTTGGCTGCGGTGTAGCTACGAATCTGCCATACACCACTACCGTCTTGTTCTATCGGCCGGGTCCTTAAAGTGACGTGGTCACCGGTAATTTGAGCTGCCCCATGGTAGGGGCACCCGGCCGGTTTGTTTTCAATTTCTTGTTTGTTTACTGCTGCTAACATATTAAATTCTATTGCCTCTTCGTGATCATTCCACCCCAATGCACAGGCGAATCACTTAGCTATTTATGGAGTAACGCTCTGGTATTAATCATGGTAATTTTCTTGGATCGGCCGTCAATCATCAGCATTTCTCCACGTGTTACTAAATCAACACCTGTTGAGGTTGTGTTGATTTAAAGGGCGTTTTTTAGGTAGGAATCGTATAAGCGCCCCGGCCGATTTACGTTGTTGGATCTAAAAACCTGCGAGAATTTTTAGTAGCTTACTGTAAACAGTGATGGAAAAATTAAGCGTCAATCGGAAAGTCAAATACACAAAAGCGGTCATTAAGCAGAGTCTTTTTGAGCTGCTTGAAACGAGGCCGCTACAGCAGGTCACCGTCAAAAAACTGTGTGAATTGGCCGACATCAACCGGGGCACCTTCTACACACACTATTCAGACATTCATGATCTAATCGGACAGTTAGAAGTGGAGCTGTCAGAAAAAAGCAGGCAAATGCTTGACTTTTCAGACCTGCAGAACCTAGATTGGCACGATATGTTCGTGGATGTGTTTACCCACATCAAAACCAATGACGCGGATTACAAATTGATTCGGCTGAACCCCGATTCGGCCCGCTGTTTAGACCCGTTTTTAGGGATGATTTATCAGCATTATGAAGCGCTGCTGATTGAACGGAGCGACCTTTCCGACAAAATGCGGGAGTATGCGTTTACCTATCTGGTGAAAGGGTGTGAGGGGTTATTTGCCCAGTGGACGCAAAACCGGTTTCAGGAGTCTCCAGAAGAGATGGCGTCCTTGATGAGTAAGCTTACCCAATACGGGGTGACTCCGTTTATTGCTTGAGGTTGGGTTAGATTTTTGATGTTCGCTTCGGCCGCTTGCGCTTCTGCGGCCGTGCATCCAACTAATGTTGGCAGATCATCCATTCTTGCTTTGCGAACAATCACATTGTTAACCTTAAACTATTTAATCTGAAATAAATACGAACTATCTGCGAATTGAATGCAGGCGAAGCCATTCGTACTCATCAAGCCCTATCCTTGACATTGTTGTAGCAAACTGACTAGAAATTCTAAGACTTTGCTCCCCTCTGAGCTCCCCAATCCACGTATAGGTTTCACCTATCTCATCAATAAACACGTAATCTCCATTTCTCAATGATTGGGATGTGACTTTCCCGCCAGATTTAACTCCATTAAACTCTAATAACTTCAAATCAAACGGTTTACGGCTACATTTCAATTTCAGAAAATTGTTTTCTTCTTTAATAACAAAATCAAAAACACCTTCATTTTCAGTCAGGGGAAGAAATGGAAATTGTCTTGGCTGATTTACTCGAACGCAATCACAGCGAGGCTGAAGACAAATATAATATTGGTTGTCTCCACTTTCTTTATCTTGCCCATTAGTTACATTTTGCTTTTTTAAGATTGTTCCTAAGGATAAGGTGGGAGTAGCACCTTCATACATCGCTCGCATTGAAGTTAAATTCGCAAAATGTTCATCCAAATTTTCAGCTCCCTCACCGTCAATTATAGGTCCAGTAAATTGATAGGTTAGCCCTTTTTTATGTAAACTCTTTTGGGCTTTGTTTAATTGACCTAAGAGTTGCTTGTTGATGCCATAGTCTTCAGAGTTTTTTAGAACATTAATATAGCCAAACTCTAAAATTTTCAATATCTGATCATGAGATAAAGAGATTTTCCCATCAATTTTAATTCCTGAGATACCCCGCATTTCTAGCCATTCACCAATTCGATCAATGTTCGCATTACGACCAATATCTGCTTCATCAAGTAAACCAAAAAGTTCCTCTGAAACGATCGAAGTAAGATACCCTTCAGCATCATCGGGGTCCGGCAAC
>JBCCSO010000736.1:0-3101 GCA_039199965.1 Chloroflexota bacterium
CGGTAACTTCCATGTTTACTGATTGGTCGTTAGTGGCTGGTGGGTCGTGGCATCTTTCGCTATCCACTATCTACTAACTACTTTTTACTACTCGCTTGGTTCTAGCGAACTAAAATAATCTCGAATGTACCCCTTCATACCGATGGGGATGTAATCTTCAGATAGGGCTTCATACGCGGTGTTGGCATACTCCGCATAGACCTCTTCATAAGGAACAATGCTTTCCTCTTCACCAATGTCAGACGGATTAGAACTGAGCAGCTCGCCACAGTTTTCTGGAGACGCCTCGCAGTCCGCATCAAGCTGAATGTCTACCCCTTCAAACTCGCTCAGATCGCGGAATGGGGGCACAAAGACGTTGTCTCCTTGACCACCACCCTCGTTGGTGCCGCCGGAGCCACTGCCGGGAGCATCTTGCTGTCCAGTGCCTTCACCCGGTGCGCCAAGACCCGGCGTTTGCCCTTCACCTTGCTGGTTGCCTTGACCCTGTTGAGGCTCTCCACCTTGGCCTTGCTCTGGCGAGACTTGTCCTTCGGGAGCAGCTTGACCTTCTTGTGGTGGCTGAGGTTCACCTTCAGCCACTTCTTGCCGTCCTTCGGTTAGCTCGTCGGCCGCTTGCTGGGCCGCTGCAGCCGTTTCTGCTTGCTCCGCTAGTTGTTCGGCCGTTTGAGCCGCCTCAGCCAATGCTTGCTCAGCCGTTTCCTCATCCCCCTGCTGCAGGGCAGACCCGGCTTCTGCCAGCTCCTGTGCCAGCTCTGGGTTGCTTTCTTGCAGCTCAGATGCCGCCTGTGAAAGCTCGCTGCCCAACTGCTGCTGCTCTTCTGCGCTCAGTTCACTAACTGATTCAGACAAACTGTCAAGCGCTTCGGCCGTTTCCGCTAGGTCACCACCGGACATCGCATCGCTTACGCCGGACCCTGCTTCGCTCTGGATCGTTGAGCCAGCCTCAGCCATCTGGGCTTCCAAGCGATCGGTGTTGTTTTCCTCCGCTAGCTGGCGCAGCTCTGACTCTGCTTCTGACAGTTCGGCTAGAGCCTCTTCGCGTGAATCCACCCCCTCTTCCAGCGATTCACGCGCTTCGTTGATCGGTTCAAGCAGTTCTTCCCGCTGTTCCTCAGTTAGATTTTCATTTTGTAGGATCTGTTCTTCCAATTCTTCAAGCCGCTCGATTTGCTCTGCCACAACCTGTTCAACCGCCCGTTGACCTTGAAGGATAGAGGCTTGCGCGTTGGGGAAACCCACGGCCGCAATGAGCAGGCCAATCGCGACCACAATCATGATCAGTTCTTGACTGTCAATGGTCAGCGGGATGTTTTTGACTGTGTCCACCCGCTTCATGATGGAAAGGGTGTCTTCTAGCTGATACTGACGTATGTCGGCCGGGGCATCAATGGTGCCTTCGTGTAGCTCAAGGGCGCTGGTGATGCGCTCGCGCAGACCAAACTGCCGATCTGCGTAGACAGCCTGCTGATGGAGAGAGTAGCGTCGGAAGACAGCGAACAGAATGCCCCCCAATAGGCCTGCCACGGCGCACGCGACGGCCGCATAGCCAACTTCTGAGTTGGTCATGAACGGCCGGAATCTTGAAATTAGCGCCAAAACAAGCGCAACAACCAATCCCGCCAAAAGCCCGCGCGGTGCCCAGATCAGCAGTGCCTGTAAGCGACGGCGGCTGCTCCACTTCGTTAGTTCTGCTTCAACCTGTGTAAAGTCTGCCTGTGACATAATTTAGTCCGCTATCTTGGCTACCCGTCGTATTGTCCAGCGGTAAAACACCCAAGCTACAAAGAAATGTAGAATCAAGGCACCGTACCATGGTGATGGAACCCAATACCGGCTGCTGCCAACCGGCTGGAACGCCCATACTGCATCGTTATCCATTAGGAAAAGCTCAGATAGAAACATAGCAGTTGGCAAATTGGTGAAGCTTAGCGTAATCCCTCCGTAAGCTAAGGCGGCTTCAACCCAGTCGGGAATGGTGTTGTAGATGGCGAAGAAAGGGGACGCAATAAGAGACCCTAGCAAAACCACCAGTGGCAGCCCAACCAAGATGGCCAGTGTCGTGATATATGTCATTACCGTGGCTGCTAGTGTTGTTTTCATACGGCTAGAAAAGTAAAGACCCATCAGCGAGTAGGTAAATGCACCAGCAATCAGCATGATTTGTGACACGACAATTTCAATCCATGAGACGCCGCCTATCATGAATGCTAAAAACAGCAGTGGGATGGTTGAAACAATAAGCAACAGTACATAGCCTAAGGCGGATATGACTTTTCCAAACACAAAACGACGGGGGGACATAAGGGTCGTGCGTAGCAACTCAAACGTCTGACGCTCTTTTTCACCCGTAATGGCACCAGATGTGAATGCTGGAGCCACGAAAACAACCAGAAACATCTGAATACTCACCATCACAAAAAAGATGGCTTGCCCCGCGATCTGCCCAGTTGTGGCAGAAGCGCTGTTTTCTAATGCCAGAAACAGGTAGATGAAGAAGATGATGGTGCAGGTAGCCAGCAGATACAGCGATAAGATGACAAATGCTCTCCGGCCGCGCATCCGGCTACGCAGCTCCTTCAGCGTAATCGGGTTCTGTAAAACGCCTCTTTTGAATAGATTTTGTTTTGTTGATTCAGTTGCTAAGTCACTCATAAAATCATCTCTGAATGCCGTTTGGGATCATAACACACAACGGCTATCGACTAAGGTTTGATAGATAGCTCTCATGCGGAATTAACCAAGACTCCGCCGCTTCTAGTGGGACAGCTGTTTCGTCTTTAATCCTACTTATTCACATTAGACCTAAGAAAGTGTTTAAAACTAAATTTTCGACAGGGTTTACGAGATAAACAGGATATTTTCTACTCGATTGCATCCTATCAAAAAGTAATTTTCTTGGACTTTTTAAACACTTTCTAATCCATCAGAATTTCCCCAGTGTCAAACGCTTCGGCTCGTTTCTTGAGCAGGTAAAAAAGAATGCTGCAAAAAATAATGTACATCACGTCAACCGCAAGCGACCCGACGCTGAATGCGGCCGCTTCTTCTTCTAGAGCCAGCATAATGCCAGCTCCGCCCCAAAACGCAGCGGACGCAAA
>JBCCSO010000737.1:0-3098 GCA_039199965.1 Chloroflexota bacterium
CGCTATTTTGCCCGCAAGCACATTTAGCAGCGTTGACTTGCCTGCCCCGTTCCGGCCGACAATCCCGATACGATCACCCGGCACCAGCTCAAATGATAGTTCTTTAAATAAAGGCCCGTCATCAAATCCTTTAGACAGTCCGTCCACTTCAAGCACCCGTTTGCCCAACCGGCGTCCTGCCAGCGACATCGCCACCCGATCATTGGTCCGCTCCATCTTAACGTCTTGCAGCGCCTCAGCCCGCTGGACGCGTGCCTTCTGCTTGGTTGATCGCGCCTGAGCCCCGCGCCGTAGCCAAGCTAGCTCCCGCTTGGCCATCGCCATCTGCTTTTCTGTGCGGGATTTGATTTGTGCATCCCGCTCGTCCCGCTTTTCTAGGTAGGTGCTGTAGCTGCCTGAATAGCTCACTAGCTCACGCCGATCCAGCTCTACAATTCTGTTTGCCACATTTTCCAAAAAATAGCGATCGTGCGTTACCATCAGCACGGCCGATTTTAAATTGCCAAGAAAGCTTTCTAGCCACGCCACCGTATCCGCATCAATATGATTAGTGGGCTCATCCAAAATCAGAAGCTCACCGGGGTCTAGCAGCGCTTGCGCAATAGCAACCCGCCGCTTTTGCCCCCCGCTTAATGTTTTTACTTTATGATTAAAATGAGTAATTCCCAGATTCGTCAGGACCGACTTGGCTTCTGTCTCAGCGCTCCAACCAGCAACCCGATCCATCGTCTCGTTCATTTCGTTGAAAAAGCTCTGAGCGGCCGGGTCTTCCGGGGACTCTGTGATCCCCAGCAGAGCCTCTTCGTAGCGGCGCAGCGTCTGCATGAGGGGCACATCGCTATCAAAGACAGTTTCTAAAACAGATTTTTCTGGATTAAGATCTGGCTCTTGCGGCAAATAACGGACCCGAACCTTGCCCCACACCGTTAGGTTCCCTTCGTCTGCATCCTCAACCCCTGCAACAATTTTGAGTAGAGTGGACTTGCCACTCCCGTTTCGGCCGAGTAGACCAATCTTATCGCCAGAGTTTATGAGTAAACTCACGCCATCTAGCAGTAATCGATCCCCATACTGCTTTGAAATATGTTCAAGGGTGACAAGATTCATGGGGGTAACTGATCACAATCCCGATAAGGATAAGTTGAAAATGAATGGTGTGCAGCCCCTTTTTCTTACTTAAATTTGAAAGCCAGATTTTGAGTTAATTAGCTTCTGTTGGTAGTTATTGACATACCCTGAAAGCATGTCTTGCAGGCTACCCCATTCCTCACTGCCCAAGATATTTTGCATTTGATCCATGGTTCGGGCCACACCGCTGGCCTGTATTTGATCCGCCTCCCCATAGCGTGTGTACCAAAATTCAAGATCACCCAAACCAAGACGGGTTATCCTTGGAATCAGTTCGTTAACAACAAACTCAGAATATTCGGCTTCTCTGCTGTCCCGAATATTCCAAGTCATAATTATTTTTACAGGTTGTTTTGACATTAACGTTTGGGTTCTAAGAAGACTACCTGAGTCTCTTCTGGCAAACCACTAATAGAAAGTTTAATTGATTGCTCGTGCATGACTTCTGTAATACCCATTTCACGCACAAACTTATCGAGCGGCTCATAGTCATATTTAAGCCCTGTTTCTTCAAACATCATCGGAATCACGATGGACGGCTCAATCATGGAAATCAATTCTGAGGCTTGTGAAGCAGTTAAAACATCATTTCCACCCACGGGTACAAGCAACACATCCACTTTACCTAACGCATCAATTTGAGTCTGTGTGGGAACTTTATCTAGTTCACCAAGATGTGCAACCGTTAAGCCGTTATAGTTAAAAACGTAGATGGTATTTCGTTTTTCTTCGACTGATTTTCTAGGAGCGGCGACGCCCGTAATAAAAACTCCGCCCAGCTCAAACTCACCGGGCCCTTCAAGCAGCTGATTAAAGCCATTGACCCCTTCTGGGCTGTAGCGACTTTTTCCATTACCCAGATGGCTAATAGTGACAACGTCTCCCTTTATTTTGGGTGACCCAATCCCAGCTTTGTCCGTATAGGGATCGGTAACGATTGTGGCCATGCCTCTTTCGGTGATGCGGTAGCATCCTAGTCCATACCAAGTTAGTTCCATGTGCTATCTCCTAATGGTCTGAATTATACCAAGCTTACATAAAATGTTCGACATTAGGACAGATGTTTCATGTTGATAAGCAAGGATATTTTTATTTTCTATCTTGACAGATGATGAGATAATGAAATGATTGTTTGAGTGTAAATTTTGGTGATGGAAGGATTCAGAAAGTTAGAAATTAACGGCGGCACGGTTGTGGATGATTCGGCCGTTAGGCTGACCATACCGTCAACCGAAAGTGGCTACACGAATGCCCAGATTGACGACTACGGCGGCCGGAAGCGACGAGACTACATTTGGAGGCCAGATCAGCATGTCTCCCTCTCAGTTTCTCTCTCATTGGAAGCGCGCTTCTCTCATCCGGCCGATGAATTGAGCGGGACGGCCGGTTTTGGCTTTTGGAACGCTCCATTTGGTGACCCCACCATGCCTTGGCCCACTTTACCTAAAGCCACATGGTTTTTCTTGTCAGCCCCACCGGGTGATTTGCCATTAAATCCAGATGGATCTGGGCAAGGTTTTTTCGCTTCTACACTTGATGCCACCACTCTCAAAGCCATCAGTTTAGCCCCACTTGCCCCCCCGGTTGTGCTATTGAATCAATTTTCCGGTTTCAAAAAACGTGTTTGGCCCCGAGTGCAACAAGCTCTAGGTATGAGCTACCAGCAGCTCGATCACATCAACATAACTGAGTGGCATGATTATGAACTCAATTGGCGGCCGGATGGCTGTGTATTTTCCGTTGACAGTAATATTGTGCTCAAAACCGATCAAAGCCCAAAAGGGCCATTAGGCTTTGTGTGCTGGATCGATAATCAATATATGGCCGTGACACCAACCGGCAGAATGTCGGCCGGAATTCGGCCGATTGATCAAAGTCAGTGGCTTGAAATACGCAATCTTTCAATACAAAAACAACAATCGTAAGTGTTTTTTTGCGCAATCGATATCGGTTGACTTTCACATTTTACC
>JBCCSO010000738.1:0-3096 GCA_039199965.1 Chloroflexota bacterium
CTGAAAAAGAGCATAGTAAAGTTCAAAGTTTCATGACAGGTGGCCGGGCGGCTGGTTTGATCATTCTGTCCTTTATCTTCGGGCAAATCGCGCTCAGATTTGGCTTCTCGATCATCTTCCTGATTATCGGGGCCTGCCTGCTGCTCCCGCTTATCATGGTCTTTCGAGTTCAAGAACCGGCTGAACGTACCGCATCAACAGAGTTCGACTGGAGCGCGTTTAAAGTATTCATCCAGCCAAATTACTTGATGTTTGCTTTTACCCTGCTGCTGGCGTGGACCTTCTTCCAAGGCATTGACGGCATCATCACCTTCTACATGCAAAGCGATTTAGGCATTGATGAGGTTGGGCTAGGCAACTATGGCTCGCTCAAGGGAATAGGCATGGTCATTGGTGCGGTAACAGCTAGCTTCATGGCCACACGCTTTGGCAAAAAGTCGGCCGTCCTATTAACGCTTTCGCTTGTAACCATCATCGGTCTGACCATTGGCTTTGCAAGCAGCCTCAGCCACTTCTTGATTCTGGCCGTTGTGTGGGGAGTCGTAGCAGGGCTCCACTGGACCGTTTATGCCACCTTATCGATGGGGTTAACAGACCTGCGCATTGCGGGCACGATGTTTGCTCTGTTTCAAATGATGGCCAACATTGGTATCGCAACGGGTGAAGGGGTGGCAACCGGCTTGTCAGACGACATCGGGTTTGTGCGGGTCTTCCAGATTTTCGCCTTAGCAAACATCATCGTCATTCCGCTTATTATTTTTGTTCTCAATCGCTTGGCATTGCAGATGCAAACGGCCGAACCGGTATAGGGGTTTTATGACAAAAACGGTTCTTATTACGGGCGGTTCCAGCGGAATTGGGCTCGAAATTTCAAAGTATTTCGCTAAGGATGGGTATCAACTGCTTTGGGTTTCTTTGCTAGAAGATGAGCTAGCTCAAGCCAAATCGGCCGTGCAAAGCGAAATCCCTAATACGACCATCTGGACCCTTACGCTTGATTTAAGCCAGCCAGATTCGGCCGAAACGGTCAAAGCGTGGGTTACCCAAAATAGCTGGAGGGTTGATGTACTCATCAACAATGCCGGTTTTGCAACCTATGGGCTTGTGCAAGAAACAGACTTTGTAAAAGAGCAAAGCATGCTTCAGCTCAATATCATGACCCTATACCGTTTAAATCGGCTTTTCTTGGATCAGATGGTGAATCGCAACTCCGGTACCATCATCAACATCAGCTCAGCCACTGCATTTCAGCCCATGCCAAAAATGAGCACTTATGCAGCAACCAAAGCGTTTGTGAAGCACTTTAGTGAAAGTGTTGCTGAAGAGCTCAAAATGCAGAATTCAGCCGTGCGTGTGATAGCGGTATGCCCGGCCGCCATCGCAGATACCAAGTTTAAGGCAGCAGCCAGCATGGATCGTGTGAACACGTTTGAAGGGCTGGCGGTCACAACCACGGACGAAGTTGCTAAAGACACTTGGGCAGGCTTTAAAAGCGGAAAATCTCTAATCGTGACGGGCTCCAGAATGCGTTTGCTCCGCGCGCTCACCCGGTTTGTTCCCAGCGGATTAACTCAGTTTTTTGTCCGCAAAGAAATGGAAGAAAGCTGATGTTTTCGCAATCATATTTACAGTACAGAATAGATCGATCAAACGCAGTTTTTTAGCGGAAGACATAACTCTAGGGGCGTTTGCTCTAGCAAAAATGACAATCAACCATGAAAAAACAAAAACTCCACACACCAATTTGTGACATGTTCGGGATCAAATACCCGATATTTTCAGCCGGGATGGGGGGCATCGTATCCCCTGCTGGGCCAGAGCTGGCCGCGGCCGTATCTGAAGCAGGCGGTCTAGGCGTTCTGGGAGGGGCCTTCGTTGAACCCGAAGAGCTCCGTAAATGGATTATGCAGGTACGCGAAATGACTGACAAACCATTTGGTGTAGATACGCTAATCCCCTTTAGCGTGACGCAGGGGAACCTCAACAACCCCATCAAACTAGATGTGAAGCTGCCCCATGAACACCAAGAGTTTGTTGAGCAGTTTGCGGATAAATACGACTTGGGCGATCTGCCTGAGGTAGACATTCCGATTTTTGACCCGGTTTTCATCAAAGAACAGCTGGAAATGGTGCTGGAAATGAATGTCCCGGTCTACGTCGCCGGGATTGGCGATCCCGGCTACTTGATCGATCGGGCAAAAGAAATGAACCTTGATATGAAAGTGGGTGTCGTTGTGGGTGCGGTTCGCCATGCTGAAAAATCATTGGCGAACGGAGTCGATTTTATTGTGGCTCAAGGGCACGACGGCGGTGGACACAATGCCATCGTTGGGACAATGGCGCTTATTCCACAGGTGGTTGATGCGGTGCGGGGAGAAATTCCTGTGCTGGGTGCTGGCTCCATCATGGACGGCCGTCAGATGGTGGCGGCGATGGCCCTTGGTGCTCAAGGGGTGTGGTGCGGCAGCGCATTTTTAGCCACCCACGAAGCCCGTCTGTCTAATGGGCAAAAAGAGATGCTGATTCGGACCAAAGAGACTGGAACCGCCTTGTCTAAGCATTTCACCGGCAAGCGAGCCCGCGTGATCAATGGATTATGGGTAGAAGAAGCGGCAAATTCCGGCCTTGAACCGTTGCCCATGCACCAACAGCTAGCCATGACCGATCCGATTATGCGCGCGGCCGATGCTCAAGGGCGCGTCGATGTAAATCCGGGTGTCGCTGGACAGGGGG
Organism: Chloroflexota bacterium; assembly: GCA_039199965.1. Taxonomy (GTDB): domain Bacteria; phylum Chloroflexota; class Anaerolineae; order Promineifilales; family Promineifilaceae; genus WTJY01. The sequence continues at coordinate 2,734 of JBCCSO010000738.1, forward strand.
TTGGCATGATCACAGAAATCCGTTCGGCCGGTGACGTTGTGCATGCCCTTGCAGCACACGCCACAGAGGTTTTAGAAAACGGCATCATATAGATACCTGCAGCTCCAAACTAGGCTGATGTAGAACCTCAAGTCCGGCCGGGATCGAACGATCATTGACCCACAATCGCACCATCTTCGAAAACAGCGCCGGATGCTCGCCGCTCCAGCCATGATGCGCATTGGTAGCTTGCACAACGGTGACCGCCGGGAACATTTTTGAGAAAACATTGAAGCTTTTGATAACGGCACCTGCCTCCTTGTCCCCGCCACTGATCAACAAGTTTTCAGCTGATTCGGCCGAAATATGGGGTACTTTAAAGTC
>JBCCSO010000739.1:0-3096 GCA_039199965.1 Chloroflexota bacterium
CAAACCAATAACAATTGATTGATCAAAAATCACCCGTTTGGATTAGTAGGATGGTAGATAGTTGTTAGTCGATAGTTGATGATTGGAATTGCAAAAATTAGTTTAGGGGACGAACAAGTTCGTCCGTTGCTCAGCAAAACGCAGTTTTGCCTAAGCTGAACTTGTTCAACCGTTAATACCTTGCCAAGCTATGCTTGGCTTAAGGCGAACTTGTTCGCCCGTTGTCGGCCGACAACATTTTTACCTCTTGGTACTACAGGGCTATAATTGTTTACATGACAGCAAACATCAATCCCGTTTTAGAAAAATTAGGTTTATCCAATACTGATCGCGCAGTGGTTTTTCATGCAGACGACATCGGTATGCTCAATGCATCTAATCAAGCCTGGAGCGAACTGGCAGATGGGTCACCCATGACGGCCGCTTCTGTGATGGTTCCCTGCTCATGGTTTCCGGCCGCAGCTAAAGCCATCGTACAGAATGAAAATGCAGATGTTGGTCTTCATACAGCACTGACAAGCGAATGGGAAGCCTATCGTTGGCGGCCGATTTCTACCGCTGATCCTGAAACGGGTTTGTTAGATGAAAAGGGTTTTCTTCATAACGCAACCCAACCGGTCCAAGAAAAGGTGGATGTTGAGGCAGCAACAGCCGAGATGAAAGCTCAAATGGAAAAGGCATTGGCGGCCGGAATTGATATCACCCATATCGATTCTCATATGGGTGCAGTTTTTCACCCACGATTGCTGGAAGCATACATTCGGCTTGGGTTTGCTTATCAGGTTCCTGTCCTGCTTGTAAGAGGCTCTATTGAAAACCTGCAGCAGTTTAGTTTTACAGACCAAGTAGCTGCTCAAGTGATGGGCGCTCTGCAATTTGTAGAAGCCCAAGGGATGCCGTTGTTTGACACGATTACGATGCTTCCTTTGCGTGAGGTTCAGTCTTTGCCAGAACGGACTGAGTATGCAAAAACCATCCTTGAAAATTATAAGCCGGGTCTGCACTACTTTATTTTTCACCCGGCCGTTGAGTCACTTGAACTCAAATCAACCGCACCTGATTGGGACGCACGTGCAGGGGATTATGAGCTGTTCAAGAGTGAAGAGTGGGCTCAGATTGTGGCGGATTCTGGGGTGAAGCCGGTTAGCATGCGGCAGGTGCGGGATGTTTTGCGTACGGCTTTAAATAGTAATAAGTAGAAAGCATGAAGTTGAAAGCGTCTTCACGCTTCATACTTTATACTCTCCATCTTTTCGATTAGGTCGTCTGCAATAATTTTTGCGGCCGCCGTTTGCCAATTGTAGAGGGTACGAGTGGGGACCTCGCGATCAAACCAATCCAACGCATCTAATTCTGCCTGCGATAGCCCATCTAACCCATTCCGTCGGCCGTAAGGTCGTAATCCTTTCACATATGGAAAATAAAGTGAGTTGTAATGACGCCACGCTTTTCCAGATTTGAATTCATTTATGTCTTCCGGTTTGAGCTGATTGATTGATTCTGTCAGTAATTGTTTTAGCTCACCAGCTCGACTTAACGTGTGCGTTTCTAATCCTTTTTCAGTTAAACGTTGATCGATAATGGGGGAGTGGATCAGTGGATTGGTTGCTAGTTTTGGAAGATTTCCTAAATGACTGAGTGCTGTGCGTGTTTGTTTAATTATGTTGTCGGCCGACAACGACCAAACGGAGTTTGGTTTGGACTGAACTCTGTTCAGTAATGATTGCGAAGGAGCAAATTTAGGAATAGCATCTGTTATTTCGCGTAGTTGTGAGCGCTCGAGTTGTAACGATGGTGATCCCTGAAACGCTAACCGATCAAAGCCGTTTTGTATCTGTCTAGCAAACACAGTTAACAGGATGGCGGTCGCCACAACCCCGAAAAGCAGTAAGACCATTGGAAACGTGATACCGGTCACCCAAACTATCACGGCCGCTACTTGTAGCGCGAAAAGGGTCGCAGTCGCCTCAGATTCGAGCGCTGAGCGCACAAAGTCTGGTCGTAGGGTTTCACCTTGCTCAAACGCATCCAGCCAACCCACGGCGATTCCTAGCAGAATCAGGTCACCACAAATGGCTACAAAGAGCCAGCCGGCCGGAATCAGCTCAAATGGAGCCAAAATCAGCCCAAAACCCAGTGCAAAGAACAGGGTGGCCACGAGGGCCAGTCCGGCCGCGCTCGCCGAATTTCGGCCATTTGCCCCCTTTAACCCATTTTGGCGCAAGTTTTGGATGGCATCCCGCATATGCCACAGTGCACCGACCCAGAAAAAGAGTGGTGCTATCAAGAATGCGATCTGTTGCTGGAGCAAAGTGCCGAGTGGGGTGGGGGCATAAGGCCCTAGAGCGGTGAGAGCCAGAGCGATCGCATAGGTAATAAGCCCTCCGGCCGCCCAAATGAGTGCATTTTGCTCAGAATTGAGCCAATATCGGCGAATGAGGTAGACACCCAACCATAAAGCTACGGCAAATGAAATCAGTTCAACAAGGAGCATGGGTGAATTATAGCGGGTTTTCCATTGCGAATTGATTATTATCCGTTGTTTATTGCCCATTTCGGCCAGAATTCGCAGTCAAAGTCAACTTGCTGCCATTACAAGAGTTTTAAATGGGCAATGTGGAACGTACAACGTAGAATGGGCAATGGCAGGTACACATGACACCAAATATATCTCTCACACCCTCCAACCCCGTTGAGCTTTCTAACTTCATGGCGCTTGAGCAGCATCCTGATGCGGCCGAATATGTCACCCAGAACAGCCTGAAAGAGCATCTGGCGGCCTTTTTTGAACCCGACATCACCTATTTGACCATTGAAAAGGATGATGTTCCGGCCGGATTTCTACTTCTGGCCCTTGATATAGATGGTTTGAGCGTTGAACTTAAACGGATTGTGGTAAATACCAAGGAAAGTGGGGTAGGGCAGGTTGCCATGCAGCTGTTAGAAGGGTATGTTCGGGATGAAATCGGTCGTTCACGCATCTGGCTAGATGTGTTTACAACCAATTCTAGGGCGATCCATGTCTACAAAAAGCTGGGATATACAGAATTTGATACGGATTTTTACCCTGATGGTCGGCCGCTTATTCTGTTTGAA
>JBCCSO010000740.1:0-3094 GCA_039199965.1 Chloroflexota bacterium
CTTGCCACTTTTGCTTCGACAAAGTTTGTCTCGCCGATGAAGTCAGCCACAAAGCGATTGGCCGGATGTTCATAGATATCTCTTGGAGTGCCAACTTGTGACACGATGCCGTTGTCCATAACCGCAATGCGGTCTGACATGGTGATCGCTTCTTCTTGGTCATGGGTGACGTAAATAAACGTGATGCCTACCTCTGACTGGATTTGCTTGAGTTCAAGCTGCATGTCTTTACGCAGTTTGAGGTCTAGAGCACCCAAAGGTTCGTCTAGTAACAAGACTCGCGGCCGATTGACCAAGGCTCTAGCCAGCGCCACACGCTGCTTTTGCCCGCCTGACATCTGGTTCGGTCGACGGCCGCCAAAGCTCCCCATCTGCACCAGTTCAAGCGCGTCTTGCACCCGTCTGCTGATTTCGTTTTTGGGCACATTGGCCATTTCTAGGCCAAACGCTACGTTCTTTTCAACCGTCATGTGCGGGAACAGAGCGTAGCTTTGAAAAACGGTGTTGACCGGCCGACGATAGGCCGGAATCCCCGCAACAGGCTGCCCCATGATCGAGATTTCTCCCATGGTGGGCTGCTCAAATCCGGCAATTAGGCGCAGCGTTGTGGTTTTTCCGCACCCGCTCGGGCCCAGCATGGAGAAAAATTCCCCGTCTGTAATGCTCAAAGAGATGTCGTTCACGGCCACAACTTCTCCAAAAGCTTTGGTTACATTTTCAATGTTTACAGCAACAGACATATTTTCAATCAGGCTAAGGAGGATGCTCTCGGCTACCTTCTTAAATTTTCCTCCATATCGTTTAGGACACTGACTTCCTCTAGTTTGTAAGTGTGCAGCACAAGCGTAGAAACTGTCTTTTGTACGCCATTAACCTGCTGTAATTTGTCGCGAATAAATGTGGCTAGGTGGGCACGATCCCTGCAGCGCACCTCTACCATGAGGTCGTATTCCCCCGATACCATCAGTAAATAGCTTACCTCTGCAAAGGATTTAATGGTTTGAGCAGCTTGATCGAGATTTGGTGGGGAGACGGTGACTTGAATGATGGCTGGGGCTTCGAAGCCAACTTTGTGAGGGTCAACCAATCCGATGATGCGGATCATGTCCTCTTCAACGAGTTTGGCCGCTCGCTTGCGCACGGTTCCCTCTGTTACACCCAGTGATCTGGCGATATCGGTGTAGGATTTACGGCCGTCTATTTGAAGATGTGAAAGTATTCCTAGATCTATTTTATCGAGCATTCAGTCGCCGGAAGATTACGGTCTTCGTTATTGCGGCAGATTTTATTCCGATATTCGTAATAGTCAAGCTTTATAAATTAGCACAATTGCACCAACTTTGATGGAGATTTTTAGGCAATCCTCTGATTCCGCGCTCGTCATAATTCGCTAGTTTTAAACATCTGCAGCTTGCAACCATGAAAAAGTCTTTGGAACGTTGAGGTTTTTAGGTAATACAGGCGGAACGGATGGAGATTTAAGGGCGGTACGGCCGAAGGCCGACCATAGCTCGATAAAAGACCGTGTCTTAATGAAGAGGCGATTTACTTGAGAGATAGTCTAAGTAGTTTTCTCTAAATTTTTCTAGTGGATCCTTATAATTTGCTTGTTTGAAAGCTTTAACAATTGACTGCGAATCTGATTCAAGATTTTTTTGTGAGAGCCATTCTAAAAAAAGCGACCATTCGTATTTGCCTTCAAACTCAAAGCCAACTTTTGCAATTCCACTGTAATACCCCTCTAAAAATGCACAAACTTCATTGTAGTCACCAGTCAAAGTATACATTTCTGGACGGTTTAGAACAGCCTTTATCATGTCATAAGTCATCAGTATTTCCTAACTCAATTCTCGAGCTTTTGAGCTATCTTCCAAATTGTTTCCGGCCGATTTCCAAATGTGCACCACAATTTTGGATGTCTCTCCAGTTACTGCAGTGCCAGAGCCAACATGTTGAGCAAAACACTTCCTGCCTGTCCGGCCGTTTTGCCAAACGCCACAACCCCATCCTCATGTCCGGCCATGCTAAAAATTTTTTGAGTCTTCATGTCCGTGTCTGCATAGAGTGTTTCAACCGCCGCAGACATTTCTGGGGTGCCATAGGGGATGTCGGCCGCTGTTTGCGGAATGTTTAACCTTTCGGCCGCTTGCCAAATATGCGGATCATGCACGTGAATAACCCAATCAATGTCTGGGTCAAGCTGATACACAATACCGTGGGTCATCGACTCCGATGAAGGTTTAACCGGACCCTCAGCCACCACCCGATTTTCTGCACCAAAACAGGCTGTCACAACCGCATAATGCTCGGCCGCTAAATCTGCAATCTTGCCAGTTTGGGTGCCGCTAATGACAAACCTATTTCCTTCTGTTCGGCGGCTGATGTTCCCAAAGCCATAGCCTGCATAGCGCGCGTCATCTTGGCCGATCATCCCCATCATCACCATGATTTTGCGCCAAGCGTTGAGCTCTGAAATTTCAGCGGCCGGTAACGGTGGGGCCTGCTCGTACTCAAGACTAAATTTAATGACACCTTCTTTTTCATTCATTTGGCTATCTTTTGGGGTAAACAAGTCAGGTTTTCAAAACCTGACTTGTTTTTACAGGGATCGTTGAATTTAAGATACATCAACAAACTCGATAAGCGTTCTGAGGACATTGCCAAATACGTTCAGACGGGCAATTTCATGACCGTGGCTATTTTCTCGCACTTGTCCAAAACACAGTACCCGATCAGCCAGACCAGCATATTTCACTAAGCTGGCATCGCTGGCAGAGGGTAAGACCACGGTTTGCATGTGTGTACCAGCTCGCTCAGCCGCTGCCATGACATCTGCGATGAGATTCCGATCATAAGCCGCCAGACGATCTTTGGTGACTGTCGCAGGTCGGCCGTCTAGCTTGAGCGGACTGTTCGGGGTGATCGGCTGCCCATCGACCGCTACAAACACTTCGGGCTGCTCACGCGCTGCGAGCGACTTGGCACCCAGTCCACCCACTTCTTCGGCCGTAGTAAACGCAAAAATAGTTGGAGCGATGGGTTGCTTACCAGCCTCCTTGAGCCATTCAAGATAGCTGAGCAAAACGGCGCACCC
>JBCCSO010000741.1:0-3089 GCA_039199965.1 Chloroflexota bacterium
CAATCGATTCCGCGAAATGGCGTTTGTCACGAGCGGTGTCAGCATCGCTTTGACTGACAATCGGCCGGACGTGCCCCGCGAAACCCGCTTCCTGTTCGAAGGTGGGATGCGGTCATTTGTCAGCTACGTCAATCGCAATAAGAAAACCTTGCATTCACCTATTCATGCGCAACGACTGGTTGATCACGAAGGCAAAATCTCTGTGGATGTTGAAGTTGGTATTCAGTACACAGACGGTATTGCGATCTCTGAATATTCGTTTGCGAACACGATTCATACCCCAGACGGCGGTACCCATCTTTCAGGCTTAAAGTCAGCCCTGACCCGCGCCATCAATAACTATGCGCGCAAGCAGGGGATGCTAAAAGATAAAGACAAAAACTTCTCAAGTGATGACGTTCGCGAAGGGATTACGGCCGTTGTTTCGATTAAACATCCCGACCCCCAATTTGAGAGCCAAACTAAAGTGAAGCTCATGAATGCTGAAGTTTCTGGATTGGTGTCATCGGTTGCTTATGACGCGATTAACGTTTATCTCGATGAGAACCCGCGTGAAGGGCGTAAGATCATTGATCGATGTTTGACCAGCTCTAGAGCGCGCGCGGCAGCGCGGAAAGCGCGTGAGCTGGTTATGCGTAAATCGGCACTTGAGAGCTTAACACTCCCCGGTAAGTTGGCTGACTGCTCAGAGCGTAATCCTGAGCGAGCAGAGGTTTACATTGTCGAGGGCGATTCGGCCGGTGGTAGTGCCAAGCAGGGGCGTGACCGTCATTTCCAAGCGATCTTACCGCTGCGTGGAAAGATTTTGAATACAGAGCGCGCTCGTTTGGACAAGATTTTGGCTAATAACGAGGTCAAGGCGCTTATTTCAGCTTTGGGTACCGGCATTGGTGAGTCATTCGATATTGAAAATCTGCGCTACGGCCGGATTATCTTGATGACTGACGCAGACGTAGATGGTAGCCACATTCGCACTTTGCTGCTTACCTTCTTGTTCCGCTACATGCCAGCCCTAATTGAAAAAGGACATTTGTACATCGCGCAGCCGCCTCTTTACGCCAACAAAGTTGGCAAAGAGCTCACATACACCTACAACGAAGGCGACCAAAAAACTTTCTTAGACTCAGTTCAAGGCAAAAAAGTTGGCATTCAGCGTTACAAGGGGCTTGGCGAGATGAATCCTGATCAGCTGTGGGAAACAACGATGGATCCCAGCACGCGTACGTTGCTTCAAGTCACGATTGATGATGCGGTTTTGGCTGATCAAACGTTTGATATGTTGATGGGTTCTGAAGTGGCTCCTAGACGTCGATTCATTACGACGCACGCCAATGAAGTGCGTAATTTGGATGTTTAACTTAACTGTCTGTCTTAAGATTTTTATACTTTACGAGTGATTTTGGTTACCCTTTAGGATACTTTTTTCCTAAAAATCACCCAAACCGCACTTGGGTGCTTGCTGTGTCAGGTGGCGCATGGCAAACTGTTACCCATGCTAGACTTATTAATTGTTGAAGACAATGAACGCCTGCGGCCCGCTCTATCTGCTGGACTAGTTGCAACTGGGGAAGTCAACGTGTTGGGTGGGTTCTCGACCGGCGAAGAAGCTTTAGAATTTTGTTACAAAAAAACGCCTAACGCTATCTTGATGGATGTGCAGCTTGCAGGCAAGATGAACGGCATCGACTCGGCCGTAGCCATACGTCGTGAGCACCCTCGCCTGCCGATTGTGTTTTACTCGATTCAGGATGATGAAGCATATTATCGCGCATTTATCCGCTCAGGGATTTTGAGCCACTACGCCTATGTGCGGAAATCAAACTACCTTTTGCCAGATATGATTATTCCGCTGCTGCGTGACGCGGCAGGTGGTCGTAGCTTTATCGACCCAGATATCGAAACCCGCGTTCATGAAGTGCGCCAAAAAGATGAGAATGATCCGATGAGTCTGCTTGAACCTAACGAGCAGGAGGTTGCCAAGATGGTGGCGGCCGGGATGAGCAATTTGCACATCGCTCAGCGTCTTGGATTCCGCGACAAGCGTACAATTAGCCGTATTAATGGGCAGATTTACACGGCATGGGGACTCAATGCAACGGCTACAGATGAAAAAGTAGCCCGCACCCGCGCCACGATTATTGTCAATATTGGCCGTCTGTTGACATGGGATGAAGATGGTGCCGCTTACACATGGGACGAATCTGGCAGTCAAATTTTGTGGGAAGGGTAAGTAGAATTCAGCAGGTCAGTGACCAGTGGATCAGTTCGCTTGTTATTTTTAAGTGGGGGGATATGAGTTTAAAAAGATGGCGTCTAGGTTTGGAGATTGGGTTAATTCTAGTTTTAGCTGTATCGCTGGGCTTGAATGGTGTTCTCTGGACAGCCGCAAAAAAATATTACTATGATCTGCAAACCAGTCGATTTTATCCTTTGGGATTGTCAACTTTTTATTGGGATGAACGAGAAGAAGCGGTCAAACAACCTCGCATTATATTTTATGGCGATTCCCGCGCGGCAGAATGGGTATTTCCCGATCTAGACGGTTTTGAATTTGTGAATCGTGGCATTGGTGGGCAAACATCCAACCAAATTATCATGCGCTATGATGAGCACGTTTTGCCTCTGAACCCAGATGTGATCGTCGTTCAAATGTGCATTAACGAGTTAAAAACGGTCCCGATTTTTCTTGAAAAGCGCACTGAGATTTTGGAGGCTTGCAAACGAAACACCGTTGATCTGATTGAAAAAGCTGATGCTGACGATATAACAGTTATTCTGACTACTGTTTTTCCGGTAGGCCAAGTCCCATTACAGCGTAGACTGTTTTGGTCAGATGAAGTGCCTACTGCAGTGAATGAAATCAACGACTTTTTACGTGAACAGTCGGCTGAAAATGTGATATTCTTCGACACATTCCAGCTCTTGGCATTAGCTGATGGCAGCCTTCACCCAGACTATGCCCGCGACGAGCTGCATCTAAATCCGGCCGGATATTCAATACTCAATCAGGAACTAATCAACATTTTGACAGCCCTAAATTTGGACTGACAATTTGCGTCAACTCTCAACTCTCAACTCTCAACTCTCAA
>JBCCSO010000742.1:0-3075 GCA_039199965.1 Chloroflexota bacterium
CTTTGATGTAATCGATAATTTCATTGATGTATCCGTAAGCGACCCCCACACAGGTATCGGCCGCGCCGTAGTACAAAGCGATTCGGTCAGTGCCGGGGTCAACCAGAGCCGCACATGGAAACGCCACATTCGGCACATCTCCGGTCCTTTCATAGGGAGCTTGGGGAGCCAGCAAATAGCGCTGCCCACGCGCAATCACCTTCCAAGGCTCATCCAAGTCAAGCAGAGCTGCCCCCATGCTGTACACAAAGCCGTTGCAAGATGTCAACACCCCGTGGTAAATCAGCAGCCATCCTTCTGTGGTTTCAATCGGGATAGGACCTGCCCCGATCTTGGTAGCCTGCCACCCATCAGTTGCGCCCATTACGTACCGATGGCGTCCCCAATAAGTTAGGTCCGGGCTTTCGCTCAAATAGATATCCCCAAACGGCGTATGGCCGCTGTCACTCGGCCGGCTAAGCATCACATAGTTGCCATTGATTTTGCGCGGGAACAGCACCCCATTCCGGTTATAAGGCAGATACACATTCTCCATTTGATAAAAGGTTTTGAAATCAAATGTGTAACCTAAACCGATTGTGGGGCCGTGATAGCCGTTGCACCAAATAACATAGTAGCGATCTTCAATCCACACGACGCGAGGATCATAAGCATATTCAAAATCGTTGATTTCACTCACCCGCTTGTCTTTGGCTTCAAAATGAATCCGCTCATCACTAATATCCCAGTTCAATCCATCTTGGCTAAAGCCCGCATGCATCTGCATCCGCCGTGTTTTGCTATCTGCTCTAAATACCCCCGCAAACCCATCTTCAAATGGGACAACGGCGCTATTAAAAATGCTGTTGCTCGATGGAATATGATCGTGATCAATGATCGGGTTTTGGGCGGAACGCCACAGCACAGCTTGGCTCCCGGCCGGGCGATCCTCCCACGGCAACTGATGGAATGGTGTTCCGACAGTTATTGACTTACTTGCTTCAACCATATTTAAAGTCATTGGTTTTCCTCAATTCAAAGAAGGCTTTTGTTTACTAAAAATTTTTTCTTTTGGTTTCCTCAGTTAAGTTTTTCAAAAAAAAAAGTATCAAAAACAGGTTATTTTAATTAGTTTTTAGTAAACTTTTTATTTAAGTTTGGGAAATATATCCAAGAGAACGATACTTGTCAAGCTCAAAACTATCGTTTTTAACTAAAAAGGTTGATATTCAAGCTAAATTCAACTAAATATTTTTAGTAAATAACAAAAAGGGGTATACTTTTATCATGACGAGCAAGCCCACCCAGAACGGAAGCAAAGTAACGATTACAGATATCGCCAATGTGAGTAAGGTCTCCCCGGCCACAGTTTCACTTGTTTTACGAGACAAGCCGGGCGTGGGTGATAAGACACGACAGCGGGTTTTAGAAACCGCCCAGTCGCTGGGCTACATCCCTCCATCAACACCGGCCAAACAGGTGGATCGAGAAGCATTTAAGCAGATTGGTCTGTTGATGAAGGTTGATCTCCACACGGCCCCCGAGCAAAATCAGTTCTACGTTCCCGTCGTTACCGGCATTGAATCGGTATGCAGGCAGCGGCGCAGCTATCTACTGTATGCCAACCTGCCCGTTGACGAACATAACCAACCGCTTGAGCTTCCTCGACTCATGACAGACAATCAGGTGGATGGCTTGCTAGTGATTGGCATGGAGCTAACCGAAGGGCTTTTGGCACATCTACAGCAAAGCCGCGTACCCATTGTGCTGGTAGACGGCTACGCGGCCGATGATCCGTTTGATTCTGTTGTGACGGACAATGTAAGGGGAGGCATGCAAGCAACAGAGCATTTAATTGAGAGGGGGCATCAAAAAATAGCCATCATCGGCAGCGCGGCCGATGCTTACCCCAGCATTCTCGAACGGCGCCACGGCTATATCCGGGCGATGCAAAACCACGGCCTTGAACCGATTTTTGCAGACTGCACCCTTTTCCCAGCCCAAGCTGAAAAAGCGGTTGAGGAGTTATTCATGGCCCACCCAGACGTGAGCGCCCTTTTTGCCTGCAACGATGAGATTTCGATTGCCATCATGAAAAAGTTAGCCAGCATGGGAAAACGGGTCCCGGATGATGTTTCTGTGATCGGCTTTGACAACATTGTGCTAGCACAGCACGTAACCCCAGCGCTCAGCACCATGCGAGTAGATAAAATGTCGATGGGTAGGCTAGCAGCCCAGTTGATGTTTAATCGGCTCCAATATCCCAAATCAAGTTTGGTGCGCACGGTCATCCAGCCCCAGCTCATTCAGAGATCATCGGTCTCTCAAGCCAAATCTTTTTGAATTTGGGCAAACCCCCGGCCGTTTTTTAGCGGAGCGCGCCACATCTGTTTGGTATGCCCTGCGTGATAGCTGCGCCATGTTGGGGGCCTTAATTTAGCGGAGTCTTGCACAATATTTTCCCGCCAATTCCACGCGGTTAAATAACATGTCCCAAAGCGAGCTTTAACTTGGAGTTTATCGAGCACAATCTGACAATTTGCACGCGCTAGGGTACATGCTGTCACCTCATCGGCCGAAATTTGAGCCCCTTTCGGCAGCCATGAGCCATTCCGTTCAAAGTAAACCTGCATTTCAGTATCGGCCGTGAGCGCATCCGTCAGCGTTTGATTTGACCTAGCAAAAATCTTGAAATCACGGTTGGCGATGGCCTTTTTCAAGTCATCCCCCTTGGGCAGGCGGGATGATTTGACTGAAGCAGTTTTGACGCTGGCAGGGCGACCATCGCTTCTATCAGCCGCCTCAATCCACCGATAGGCACCATCGCCTAGTAAAATATCCCAGCCCGGGTCCGGCCGTTTAAAGCTGTCCAGCCGAAACTGGTCGTATGACGCCGCCTGCAAGCTCACCGAGCGCAGATACTCAACCACCGCGACTGTTGCAACCTCCCCCATAATTTTGTCATCCAAACTTTCGGTTATGCTCCGCCGATTCATATTGGCCCGATCAATGCTAAAAAAGAGCTTTTTGGCCGCATACTCAACGGCCGCCAGCAAATTCTGCGTGGTCCACGGTATAGGGGTGATGGTGGTGTGC
>JBCCSO010000743.1:0-3073 GCA_039199965.1 Chloroflexota bacterium
CAGAACTTTTTCTGTAAATCCATCGCTTGAGAATTCGGTAAATACCGGTTTGATTTTGCCAACCATCGTTCCCTCGCTCAGTTTGGTCCGCAGGGCTTTGGGCAGATTGGTCATGTCTTCTGGTGCGGCCGCGTAGTGCTGGTAGAGCCACTCCCAGATTTGCTTTGCACGAAACTTAGGCTGCCCCATGTCCTTGAGCAGCGCCTCTAGATCAGCGAAAGTCAGATCAAAGAGATCTACTTTATCCATGTTGCTCCTCAAGCGCAGAGACAAGGGCTGTAATGTCGTCAAATATAAACTCCGGCTGAACGTCAGAGCTGTCAAGATCGGCCGGTTGAGTGATGCCTGACATAACCAAAATAGAGCGCATACCCGCATTGACGGCACCCATGATGTCCGTGTTCAAGCGATCTCCTACCATGGCTGTGTTTTGGAGCGTTGCCCCATCTCCAAACAATTTGACCCCCTGCTGAAACATGATTGGAAACGGTTTTCCAACAACGGTGGGTTCAACATCAGTTGCCGTAGTTATGAGCGATAGCATTGAGCCTGCACCAGGAACCAAACCTCGCTCGGTAGGGTAGGTGCTGTCAGCGTTTGAACCGATGAAAGTGGCGTTGTGATTGCGAATTTGAAGAGTGGCTACGCTCAGGTCTTCGTAGGTCATGGCCGGATTGAGCCCACCAACCACAGCATCGGCCGGGGTATGATAGTCGCTCCTGTCTAAGATTTGCATCCCGACTTCTGCTAAACTTTCATATAGACCATCTCCGCCCAAAATGTACATTTTAGACCCGGCCGGGAATTGATCCGCAATGTAGTGGGCCGTCGCGATGGCTGAGGTCATAAGCTGGCTAGGGTTAATGGCAACCCCCATCCCGGCGAATTTTTCGACATACTGCTGGCGTGCTTTGCCAGAATTGTTGGTGGCAAACACCCATGTTACGCCGATCTTTTTTAGCCTTTCAAAAAATTGAGGAAGGCCGGGTACTGGTGTGTTGCCGTGCCACAGGACGCCATCCATGTCTAAAATTAGATGTTCAATTTCACTCAATTTGCTCATTATGTTCAATTGTAACCTGCTGGTTGACTATATGTGAAAATCCTACGATACCCCTATAGTCCCTTTTCTCCCGTTTTGTTCGTGCATATAATCATCGGCTGTTTACAGGATGGCGCGTATGGAAGAAATAATGAAATTAACGGTTGTGATGCCGGTATACAATGAAGTTCACACTATAGAAGAAGTAGTCAAAGCGGTTTTAGCCACAGAGCGGACACACGAGCTGATCATTGTAGATGATGGCTCGACCGATGGCACACGAGATCTGTACCCGGCCGTACAAGCTCTAGATACAGACGTGATCCGGGTGATTTTGCAAGAGAAAAATCAAGGAAAAGGGAAAGCTTTGCAAACAGGCTTTCATGCCGCGACAGGTGATATCGTTATTATTCAAGATGCGGATCTTGAGTACGATCCGCGTGATTATGCAGCTATTTTGCAGCCGATCGAGGAAGGGAAAGCTGAAGTGGTTTATGGCTCTCGCTTTCGGGGTGGTCCTACGAAAACTATGTTTTTCTTGAACATGATCGGTAACAAGTTCATCACCCTGACGGCCAACATTCTCTACAACACTATTTTGACGGACGTCGAAACCTGCTACAAGGCGTTTAGGCGCGAGCTGATTCAAGGGATTCCGCTGCGCTCAAAGGGATTTGATTTTGAAGCAGAAATAACGGCCAAAGTTCTAAAACGAGGGCATCGTATTTGGGAGGTGCCTATTTCTTACAACGGCCGTGAGTATGACGAAGGTAAGAAAATCCAGCCGTTTAAGGATGGCCCAATCGCGATCTGGTGCTTGATCAAGTATAAGTTTGTTGATTGATTGGCTAAAAACAGATGTCATCCATCAGACGTCAATTCAAATGGGGGCTCCTAGCTATTACTCTTTTGGGGGCTTTCTTTCGATTCCCGGGACTGTTTGAGAATACATTTGCAGCCGATGAGGCGCTTTTCGCCATGTGGGCTCGCTACATTGCCACATGGCGTGATCCACTGCTGTTTAACGTACCAACGGCCGTAGACAAGCCTCCGTTGCTGTTTTATTTGCAGGGATTGTTTTATCCACTGCAGGGGCCTGTTGAGTGGGCGGCCCGCCTGCCTAATTTTCTAAGCAGCATCATGCTGATCCCCTTAGTGGGGATCATTGCCTGTGAATTGACCAAAGGCAATCTGAAACGGAGTTTGTTGGCGAGCGCAATTGTAGCCTTTTCTCCGATGGCGATGCAGTTTTCAGCCACTGCGTACACGGATCCTCTGCTTACGTTTTTGGTAACAGTTGCAGTGTGGCATTCTGTCAGAAATCGGGAACTGCCTCAAAAATCTGCATTGTGGCTAGGGATTGCGTTTTGGGCTAAATATCAGGCGGTGCTGTTTGTGCCGCTGATTTGGCTGCTGCTGTGGGGTCATAAGGTAAACAAGTGGAACTGGGACAAAGTTTTTCGATGGTCGGCTGTGTTTGGCGGCTGCCTGACTGCGCTTTTTGTGTGGGATGCGGTGTCTGGCAGCGGGATCGATCTGGTATCACGCCAAGTTTCATCTTATGGTGGGGTGGCGCTGACCCCAGCGGCTGAATGGCTGCCACGGCTGCACGCGTGGGGGAATTTATTCACCTTTGTGCCGGGATTCGTGTTTGTGTGGGCTTTTCCACCTTTTTTTGTTGTGTTTCTTCTTTTTAATCGGCAGGTGATTGTCGGGTACCAGCTGGCTAATCGGTACTTGTTGGGGTTCGTCATCTATTTTCTGTTGTTCCACTGGCTGGTGAACATTCAGCCGTGGGACCGCTATTTGCTGCCGCTTGTGCCCGTGTTTGCGCTGTGGGTGGTTACGATTCCCAGAAGGTTGGTATCTTATAATGGCAAGGTGCTAGAGACGTTTGCGCTGCTGGCGCTCGCGATTCTGTTCCTTGTACTACAGGCGATGCCCGCACGGGTAGGCGGCTACCCTGTTGGCGGCCGACCGGACAACGATGATGGGGCGGCTGCCATCGCCCAAACCATCATAGATGAGCCG
>JBCCSO010000744.1:0-3072 GCA_039199965.1 Chloroflexota bacterium
CCCGCAGTAGTTTGAACGCATCTCGGGTAGACTGCGTGTCGTGCCCACGTTTGTTGATGGCTAGCACATGCTCATCCATGCTCTGGATACCCACCTGCACTTTGGTGACCCCCAAATAGCGCATCCAGTGCAACTCTTTCACATCGATGTGATCTTGGCGGGTTTCGACCACAAGCCCTACGTTGCGATGATTTGACGTTTCGTTCAGGAGCTGAGCGTCTTTTAGCGTTTCTGAATCTGTGCCGTTCATCGCATCAAAGCAGCGTCTGACAAACCATTCTTGGTAGTCACGCGGGTAACTTGACCACGTACCACCGAGAATCAACAGCTCAATTTTCTGGGTTGGATGACCGATTTTTTCAAGCGCAGCAATCCGGCCGGCCGTTTGCCTGTACGGATCAAAGCTGTAGCGTTCTGCCCGCTGCGCACCTGGTTCGTCATGCAGGTAGCTTTTGGGCATGCGCACGTCTGTCGGGCAAAAGATGCACTTGCCAGGGCAGGCATATGGCTTGGTTAGAACTGTCACGACGGTCACGCCTGCCTGTGAGCGGACCGGCTTCATCTGAATTTTCGTTTTTAGCTCGGGATCATAGGTCAATAATCCCTGATCGCAGGCATCTTGGTAGGCAACCTGCAGTTGAGATTTTGACAGCCAAGGCATCCCCTGACGCGCATAGCGGCGCATGATAGCGTGATAGTTCTTACCGGTCAGCTTGTTTAGGGCAGACAGCTCATTGACGAGCGCCACGAATAAAGGCTGATGACCTGAGAGATCAACCTTCTTGTGATTGCGCTGTTTCCAAGACGCATCATTGTGGACGACAGAGTCGGCTAGCTTATAGTCAAAGCGTTTTGCAGCCGTTTTGGGCATGGTTTGGAGTTTACCTGATCAACTGGAGCTTTTCCATTTCGCTGACGATATATTCAGCTACGAGTTGGTTCCCTTCTGCGTTTAGGTGTAGACCATCATCCAGATAAAAATCACCTATAGGTCGGCCGCTGCTAGCTACAGCTTCTTCAAGGGCGATTTTTGTGTCAATACACGTGTGCTGCTGACATACCTCACGCATGAACGGCTCGCGCCAGCTATCGTTGTCGAACTCACCGCGTGAGTAAAAGATGACAAACGCCATCGGCCAGCCGTTATCTTCTGCATGGGCGGCCGCATGATTCATAATTTGAGCGTTAACCGCCTTCTTTTCTTCCACGCGATCTTCAACCCCAAAAGCCTCACCGGCTCGGGCGGCCTGAATGAGCTGAAAGTTCCGGGACAAGAAGCGGCCGAAGTAGCTCCACATGCGGGTGACTACTACTTTGGAGCTACTGGGTTGGACCAAGAAGAAAAAAATAGAGGAAGGCTGTGAGGGCAATTTTCTATTTTCGGGAGTCAAGCGACGACTTGACTTTGTCTTCTTGATTGAAAAATATAAAGAAGGCCGTGAGGGCAACTAGCTATTTTGGTGGTCAAGCGACGACTTGACATTGTATTTTCTTCTCATTAGTGCTATATTCTATGCCATTGTTTGGTAAAAAGAAATCTAAAAAGGCTAAATCATTACCTAAGTTAGACGTTCTACTTCTAAACCAGCAACAACACGGGCAAACAAGAACTTTTAGGGATAAAATAATACACGAACCTTTTCAACTATCGTGGGCTTACAAAGAAATAAGAATTCGAATCATGGAGCATTTGATTGATACAAACACTGAACCACAATACAAGGTTTTGATGAAAAAATTGGAAGATATTGTCAAAAAACAACAAGTACTCAGCAATAGGCTTCATGATTGCGTCAAGACAAATGTGCGCAAAGCAAAGATGAATGCAGACTACGAAAACTTCATGATGCTAACAGATGAATATTTTTCCTTAATGGGCAAACGTTTGAAATTGCTGAAGCCTGAAGCTGCTAACACAGTTCGCAACACTGTTCTCACAAAGGCAAGACAAAATCTAGAAGCAAACCAGTGCATTTGGCTCAAGTACATGTCTTCTCAAGACAGTGAGGAGCAGCAAACAACCTCGGGGCTCCCGGGAAACAATGATGAAACTCTCGGAGCACTCGGAGGGGATAATATTCAACAATTACCCCTAGCCGGCAAGTCAATAAGAAGTCATCATTCATCGAAGTCTACCTCTACAAGCAAAACTTCTAAGCAGAGAAATGCAGAGACAGTTAGAGAAGCGGAAAGGAAAGCACAATCAGATATCATTGTGAGATCTAAAGAGATTGAAATGGATAGACTTCGAAGGAAACAAAATGAGGAAAGAGCTGAAAAGGAAAAGAGAGACCAAGAAGAGCTGATCAAACTTTCAGAAGAGCTTGAATTGCTTAAATTGCAAAATCAAAAACAACGAGAGATTGCTGATTTGAAAAAGTCACTCTCACATGCGGGTTCATCAGTGGAGAGCATTTGTGACGAAGACGCTGCACGTGAAAATACTGTGACAAGTTGGTTGGAACAAAATGATCTATTTCTGGAAGCACCTCCTGCAGTAAATGATGAGTATACAGTAAAACAAGACCATGGACCGGAGTTGAATGACACATTCATCACAGCTGTTACCAAAGATCATCCATTTAAACCCGTTCATCATTCTACCGAGTATGGTACACAATATCCAAAACCAACAACTAATCGAGCTTTTTATGACAGGAATTTGGGCTGTCCAGAGCAATATTATTAACCTCGAAATTATATTCAACCACAGTCAGCTGGATTCAATGTCACAAATAGACTGCCAAAATTAAAACTATCTGAGTTCTCCGGAGACCCATTGGAATGGCCGGAATGGTCAGACAAGTTTATAGCGTCGATACATAACTCTCCCATTAGCGATAGTGAAAAGATGATGCATCTTAAATCTCACGTGAGCGGCAAAGCAAAAGCAGCGATACAAGGAATGGGCTTTCAAGGAGGTTTATACATTGCCGCATGGCAAACTTTGGAAAAGAAATTTGGCCAGCCTCATATAGTAGTGTCGTCTCAACTGACCAAAATCAAAAACTTTCCCAGTATACGTATTCACGACTCAGCAGCAATCCTTGAGTTTGGAGTTATCGTATCAAA
>JBCCSO010000745.1:0-3072 GCA_039199965.1 Chloroflexota bacterium
AAGGTAAACTTTGCCATCTCAACTTGGCGCACAACTCCAGTAGATGTACCACCGAACAGCTTGTATGGGCCCGTAGTTAGCGTTCTGTCATCGATAAACACCGGCCCGCCAAACGAGGCAATCACACCAATGCTACCGATAAACGAGGTTGGTTTGGCATAGATTTCTTCCGCTCCAGCCGCCATGTAATAGGCCCCGCTAGCGGCTACTAGATCGATGGAGGCAAGAACGGGCATATCATGTCGCGTATTAAGCACATCCAGATAAAGTTCTTCACTGTATGAAGCTGAGCCACCGGGGCTGTTGATAACCAACACGACAGCGTGAATGTCATCGTTTTCTCTCGCGTAGGCGAGCTGTTGGGTTACTTCATTCGCTGTTAGACTAAAAATATCGTATTGAAGGCGTACAATCCCCACTTTGGGTGCAGGCACGATTTGTGGGGCAAAATAAATACCGGCCGCCAAAATACCCGCTGCTATGAGCAAATTGACGAGGGGGCGCCAAGCTGACAAGCGCGGTGTGCGTCCTTGTTCTTGAGTCATTTCTTACTCCCTTATGAAATTTGGAAAAGTCTGTTTCTAAAATTATTGAATTTGGAGAATAACAGGGGGATTGCGGGATCGCAACCAAAATAGATACTCGTTAAACATTTTACAATATTGATTGCACTCCCGGGCCCTAACTGCTGTTCTTTACCTACTTTACCTACTTGACCTACTTGGCTTCAAAAGGCTCAATCGCGGGCAGAGTGCCTAGTCGAAATGATCTGTCAATCTCGACGTCAGGTCTGCCCAGCATTGCTTCTAGATTTCGAAAAAACAACTTTACATCGGCCGAAAAACGACTATCAAAATCATGCAGCGGGGCCAAGCTTACCCGTCCTTCTATTTCACCAATTCCAGATGATCCATAGGCTAATTGGGCCACAACGCTGAACACGTCTGACTCCAAGTTACTCACTGCAGATGTAACCAAACATTTTCTGGCTTCCGGCAAAGCCTCATACTGGTCTATGTCAGCCCCGATACATAGTGCGGTAGATGTGCTGGCAGTTTGAGTAAGAGCACCTGCAGCCGTTTCACCACCAGCTGCAAATATCACATCAGCCTTGTTTTTTAGCATAAAGTCGGCTGCACCGGCCCCCCATTGGGGATCGTTTACTCCCTCTAATATGCCACCCGGATGATAAAGCACAATCACCTTTATTTCAGGATCCACAGCCAGCACACCTGCTTCAAATCCTTTTCGGTACCCCCGATAGGTTGGAGACTGAACAGTACCAAGGATAGCACCAACCGTATTTGATTTGGTCAGCAATCCCGCCATGACCCCGGCTAGAAATCCAGCTTTTTCTTGAGGGAAAGCCACGCCAACCAGATTTTCTGAGACTACAAACTGGTCTTGATCAACGCCCACAAACACTGTGTTGGGATACTTCTCAGAGGCATCGATCGTCGGCAGGAGCAGTCCATATCCGGCCGTTACCACCACATCATATTCTTCGGCCACAAAGCTTTCAAACTGCTGCTCGTGTTCTTCAATCGTAACAGTACTTGCATACGTTACTCTTGCCGCTAAATCGTATTTTGACCGCTGAACACCATTCCAAACGGCTTCATAAAAACCGTTATCCTCTAGTGCCTCCACATCGGTCATAAAGCCGATGCAGAATAATTCCGCATCAGCGCAACCTTCATCATCATTTTCTACCGATTGCTCCACAAGCGCGGGACTAAGCGTAAGCGTTGGTGCGTAAATTTCTGGCTCAACACTTCCCCTTTGGGCATCTACACATGCTGTCATCAAACCGACCAGACATAGCCAGAAAAAGTGCTTGCACAAGCTGCTATTCGACACAGATGTCTATTCTCCACTCCCATAAACGGCCGTTTCTGGAAAGAAAGACTGCCAACCAAACCAGAAGGAGACATGGCCCCCCAACCGATCAAGCATCTCTCCATTTGGGTTCAACAGGCCCTCTTCAGAAATATCCCAAACGGCACCTGTCTCGTCAACAATCAAACCATCGGCCGACAGACTAAACGTTTGATCACCCCGCTCAAACGCCCGGATCTCCCCACCTACACTGTAAGTAATATATTCCAACTGATAGCTGTAGCCGTGGACATTCACCTCACTGCTAGCCGCAACCAATACAACGGCCGTCCCATCTATCTCATCATTAATAATCGGTTCTTGGGCAAAGGTCTTAATCGGGTACGCCTTGGTGGCTCCCTCAATCTCTAGCGCATAGACTTGTTCTTTAGCAGACAAACGATCATCTATCTCACCAACTGGAAAAAGCACAGTGTCCCGGGCAAAGTATTCTCCATAGGCAGCTCCAGATGAATAATCTCTAAAAAATCCGGTATCGATGGGCAGGATCGTGGAGTCAGGATGTTGGGCAGTCCATGCTTCCTTTGTGGTAATGACAACGGGAAAGACCTCTAACTGATCCACCTTCCCCACCAGCGGCCCCATCACCGGTCTTCCGGTTAGCTGATTCCAAACTGTATTGGTTTTGCGGTCAAACATCAGCTTATTGCTGCGGTAAAGCAGTCCGCTGCTGCCAAACACCAGCGGCTCATCTTGCACCGGATGATCTGTTCTATACACGATGGCTGACCCGCATAGCGTACAGTAAGAGAGGGCGATCGGGACGCCCCCCACTACGTCATTCGCCATTTCGTGCCAGTCCATGACGCGCAGTGGGTAGGCTTTATGTTCTCCATTGATTGAAACGCCGAAAACCGCATCTTTCGGCGTATACCCCCTCACTTCTGAAATGGGCACCTGCTCTAAATAATCAAGGCTGGGGATTCCGTCTTTAGCCACGCCACCCCAAACCACTTCGCCCAGTTGAAATTCTGCTGTCGCAGGTTCAGCAAACAGCCCACTAAAATCAGGGTGAAGTTCACCGTAGAGCCGGCCTTTCCAAGCTAGGTATCCGCTGGGTGGCGGATGCTTTGATTTAGCATACCAATCGACCAGAAAAACCCAGTCCTCCTCAACTTCATCCCCGCTCATGTTTTCTAAAACGGCCGAAATGTCTGTCAATGCGGCATTTTC
>JBCCSO010000746.1:0-3065 GCA_039199965.1 Chloroflexota bacterium
AACCCAAATTCCCTCAATCACCGCCTCACAGGCTGCTTCCATAATCGCCCGCGTTTGCATGATTGTCACTTCTGGGTAAACCATGCCCAAGCGGCAGCCACGATGGCCCAGCATCGGATTGGACTCCCGGAGCTGTTCGATCCGGGACAAAAGTTCTTCCTTTTCAACAATCTCTTTTAGGAGTTGGTCGATTTGTGGGAACGATTCAGCCTTTTGCAGTGAGAGTTTCAGACCCGCAATTTCAGCTTGTAATTCATCGTAGTTGGGCAAGAACTCGTGGAGAGGCGGGTCAAGCAAGCGGATGGTCAGTGGCAGACCGTCCATCGCTTCAAACAGCTCATAGAAGTCTTGTTTTTGGATGGGGAGTAGCTTGTCAAGCGCATCTTGCCGAGAAGCTAGATCTGTCGCCAAAATCATTTCACGCATAAGGGCCAAACGCTCTTCGCCAAAGAACATATGCTCCGTGCGGCAAAGGCCAATGCCTTCAGCACCAAACTCACGGGCTACCTTGGCGTCGTGGCCTGTGTCTGCATTCGCACGTACTCTCAGCTTGCGTACAGAATCTACCCAGCTCATGAGGGTGTCAAAGTATGCACCTAGCTCCGGTTGGATGGTTTCAACGTTGCCGACCAAGACCCGGCCGGTTGAACCGTCAATCGTGATCCAATCACCGCGCCGCACGTCAAACGAACCGCAGCGGAAGAACCCCTCACGCTGCACAATGTCGATCTTTTCTGCCCCAACCACGCATGGGGTTCCCATCCCACGGGCCACCACGGCCGCGTGTGAAGTCATCCCACCGCGTGCGGTTAAGATCGCTTCGGCCGCTGCCATCCCGTGAAAATCGTCCGGACTGGTTTCATGCCTCACCAAAATCACCGGCTTGCCAGCTTCCGCCATCTCAACCGCTTCATCTGGGTCAAGTGCGACCAAACCGGCCGCCGCCCCCGGGCTAGCGGGCAATCCTGAAGTGATGACTTCCGCATCGGTGTCTGGGTCCACCATCGGGTGTAGAAGCTGGTCTAGCTGCTGGGCATTCACCCGATTGACCGCCTCGTCTTGGGTGATGAGCCCTTCCTGCACCATCTCGACCGCGATGCGCACGGCCGCTGCTCCAGACCGTTTGCCCGTCCGGGTTTGCAGCAGCCAGAGGCGATTCTCTTCAATCGTGAACTCAATGTCCTGCATGTCGAGGTAGTGTGTCTCTAATTTACGGATAATGTCGATAAGCTGGACGTAGACTTCCGGTAGTTCGTCAGCCAGATTGCGAATCTGTTTGGGTGTGCGGATACCGGCCACCACATCCTCACCCTGTGCATTGAGCAGGTACTCACCAAAGACTACCTTTTCACCAGTGGATGGATTGCGTGTGAATGCCACGCCGGTTCCACTGTCCCACCCGAGGTTGCCGAAGACCATCGCTTGCACATTGACGGCCGTACCTAAATCGTCTGGAATATGATTGATACGTCGGTAGTCGATGGCGCGACGGCCGTTCCAAGAGTCAAAGACGGCCGAAATCGCCATCCTCAACTGCTCATACGGATCTTGCGGGAACTCTTGCCCGTGCTGGTCCGCAAAAATAATCCGCTTATAGGCTGTAATAATTTTTTCCAAAAGCTCTGGGGTTAGATCGGTGTCACCGCCACCGGCCGTTTGTGATTTATACCGGTTTAACACGCGATCAAACTTCTCTGTTTCAACCCCCATCACAATATGGCCGAACATGGAGATAAACCGACGGTATGCGTCTAGCGCAAATCGACGATCTTTCATTTTTTTAGCCAGCCCTTCAACCGTTTCATCGTTCAAACCTAAGTTGAGAACGGTGTCCATCATACCCGGCATAGAGATGGCCGCGCCGGAGCGTACAGACACCAGAAGCGGGTTTTTGGGATCACCAAACTTCTTTTTGGTCTTTTTCTCAATATCTTTCAGGCTTTCTTTAGACTGGCTCCACATCCCCTCAGGAAACTGCAGGTCGTATGCTAGGTAGGCATTGCAGGCTTCTGTGGTGATGGTAAAGCCGGGAGGGACAGGTAAACCTGCGGCCGTCATTTCAGACACGTTAGCCCCCTTGCCGCCGAGCAGAGTTTTCATGCTGGCATTCCCTTCTTTGAAAAGGTATACCCATTTATGATCACGATTTAAAAACATTTTTGGTTCTCCTTGTAGGATTTGGTCACAGATGAAACAAACTAGTATTTGACCAAACAAGTTTTGTCAATCTAAAAATTGAGACAAACACTTTATGCTCTGCTGTTTTAGTCCCTTTCGCGATAAAAGGTGTCCAGCAAAGCCTCAGGTGGGGGATTGTGAACTGTTTCACAATTGTAATCTGAGTGGGTACACAAAAGTTACAACAGATTTTGTTCTGCTAATTGATACAAAAGTGACACGGTTAAAATGAATCTTCACAGACCCGATGAGGTTTCAAAGCCTTTCAGGCCTAATCAAGAAATAAAGGTTTTTGCCTGCAGGCTTAAGTGACATATGCTTGGCGTATGAACTGGAGAATTAGACTTATTATTTCGTTTTTTGCGATTGCGGGCATTGTGGCCCTTTTCTTTTTCGGCATCAATCAGAGAGAGGATAGTGACGGCCGGGTGGCGCAAGATTTTGAGAACGCCGCAACAGACGGCCGCCTGATCGCCAATCTTGACGAGGTTTTGCTGGTAGCGGCGCAGACCCCTCCCGGCCCTTTTCCGGCCGCTACCTTTCCGGCTGATGTAGATGAAAAAACCGGCGCGATTTGGTTCTTTGAGCGCAATCAAGACTGTTGGGATGCGTTTTCAGAGCGAGCCAAAAGCGACCTGCGGCAGCGCGATCTGACCCCTTATCAGGATCCCAATCAGCCAGAAACCCGCTCGATTTTGGTTGAATTTGAAGCAGAGCAGTGGCAGACGTTTACGTTTGTGCAGGGGAAAATTGTGTCGTGTGATTTTGGCTAGTGGTTTGTCAATCATGACGTGATGGAAATTTCAGCAGAACAAACCACTGTAGGCTACGTCAAGGGTTTCCATCTATTCATCCTTGACGTAGCACTAGCTGGTCAACTGAAAATG